>NZ_CACSIG010000017.1:0-297222 GCF_902705815.1 Alteromonas infernus | reverse complement strand
GGGTTTGCCACGCTGGGCAAACAAAAAAAGCAGCGCCGAATGCGCTGCTTTTTTGTGTGGCAAAGCCATCGATATATTCAAGCGCTGAGGATTAGTTTACGTATCCCTCATTGGCTCTAACGGTGAGCGGGTGATAGCCCAGTTTCGCTTCTTCAAAGGCGCGCTTCGCAAACGCCTTGCCGTCGGGCGTTTTTGATAGCTCACGATACAGCGGCTTAACCAGTTTATTGCGTCCTATCGACACTAGATAGGTGTACAAACGATCAAAAGCAGGTTGGTAGTTATTTTCTACCGCGATCATCAGCCAGCTATGAGCAATTTCGTTGTTCTTTGTTGACGTTAACGAAAATGCCTTGTCCAATTCAGCAAGCTGTGGCTCAGTCAATGTTTCAGGCATATTGTTCAGGAAGTATAACCACTCGTGTACCGTCCATTGTGCCGTTTCTATATCCGCCGCGTTTACATCACCTGAAAGCCATGCCGTGCGTGTATCATCGATTTTGGTGAAAGCATCAGACTCTGGCTGAGGTGCATCTTCCGGAAGACCCGGTTCGAAAATCCAAGTATTTATGCGCTTAGCATCGAGTTTATCTGGGTATTGGTTCAATAGAGTTTCATCTAAATAAGCGATAAATGTGTCGGTGGTTATGCTCTTAAAAGCAAAGTCTTTAAAGTACTGCATTAAAAACGCGTCAAAGTTTTCGCGACCTATTTTTTGCTCAATTTCACGTAAAAATAGTGCCCCTTTTTCATAGGGAATATTCGAGAAAACATCATCTGGGTTACGGCCACGAAGGTCGATAGCTAAGATCTCGTCGTTTTCATCTAACGCTGCAATATCGTTCTCTAAGTCTTGATAACCTAGCACTGCTTTTTTTTAAAACGATCATGACCATAGATCATTTCCATAATTCTGTAAGTTAAATAAGTGGTGAACCCCTCGTTTAACCACAGATCGCGCCACGTTGCGTTAGTTACGGTGTTGCCCGACCAGCTGTGTGCAAGTTCGTGGGCAATCAATGAAACCAAGCTCTTATCACCGGCAATAACCGTTGGTGTGATAAACGACAAGCGAGGGTTTTCCATGCCACCAAACGGGAACGACGGCGGTAGAATAAGCAGGTCGTAACGATCCCACTGGTAGGGACCATAGGTTTCTTCTGTTACTTCAAGCATCGCTTCAGTGTCTTCAAACTCTTTCGCTGCGCTTTCAAGAAGTGCTGGCTCTGCATACACACCAGTACGTTCACCCATGGCTTTAAACTTCAGATCACCGATTGCCAACGCAATAAGATACGACGGAATAGGCTGTGGCATGGTGAACTCATATTCGCCGTCGCGCTTTGTTGTAGGGTCGTTCGACGCGCTCATTACCGCCAACAGAGCTTCAGGTGTTTTTATGGTCGCATCATAGGTCACGCGCACCTGTGGTGAATCTTGAAGGGGAATAAAGCTTCGTGCGTGAACCGCTTGGGCTTGTGTAAATAGAAACGGATGCTGTTTACCTGCCGTTTGTGCTGGCGTTAACCACTGCACGCCAGAGGCGTCAGGTGATGTGGAATAGGCTACGGTTACTGAATTCGCAGCGCTAGGTAACGTAATGGTAAGAGGCGTACCTAAATCAGGATCGGTCTTGCCTATTTCAAAGGGAACGCTTTCACCATTAACGGTGACACTGTCGATGTCTAGAGCGCGTGTATCCAATACCAACGTATTGTTTTCAGGCTTTGCGCGCTTTACATCAAGTGTTACATCGCCAATGAGCTGCTTGGTCTCGAAATTTGCGGTGAGGTCTAGGCTTAAGTGCGTAACCCGAACTTCATTAGGGTTCGCAAACGAATGATAGTCTACGCCAGACGCAATGGTAGCATCGTCGCGTTTTTCTGCTTCGACATTCAAGACCGCGCTTTCATTGACGGCCTGCTCTTTATCTGTTTTCGCTGTGTCTACACTGCTGTTATCACTGCACGCGAACAACACAGGCGCGCATACGAATGTAGCCAGTACTCCGTATTTTTTCATATAACTTCCTAAAGAATGGTTGATACCGTTTCAGTGTATCAAGCTGTTATATGACTGGCGACTCTAATTCGAAGCGCTGCCTTTTCAATGCGCTGAATTTAGGACAGTAGCGTGAATACTGGCGTTCGAACTAAATCGATTACAAACGTAGCTATAAGAACTGGCGTGGCGATTTCAAAGGGTGTAAGCAATCTACGTAAATAAAAACGCCCGCTGTAGCGGGCGTGATTACTGAACCCGTAGCGGCATAATTAGGCTAGATTGATATCTACTTCAATATTACCGCGGGTTGCGTTTGAATATGGGCACACCTGATGCGCAGTATCTACCAAACTTTGCGCTTGGGTTTTATCCATATCCCCTAAATCTACCGTTAGTTTTACCGCAATGGCGAAGCCTTGATCAATGGGGCCAATTGATACATCACCGGTAACACTTATGTCGTCAGCTAACTTTAGTTTTTTGCGATGCAGCCACGTGTTTAAGCGCGCCAATAAAACACGCTGAATAACCTGCTGCAAACATCTGTTCGGGGTTAGTACCTTCACCACCTGCGCCTCCCAGCTCTTTGGGTGTAGACAGGTCAAGGTCTAGCTTACCATCGCTTGATTTGGCCGTTCCTTCACGGCCACCCGTTGCGGTTGCAGTACCGGTATAAACCACTTGTTGAAGCTTATGCATAGTTGCTCTCCTATTTGGCAAATTCAATTCAATACTTTGCATACAAAATAACTTAACACTAAGGCAACTTGCAGTTCAAGTACTTTGTATGCAAAATACATTTATCGTTTATCGTCGAACAAACTTAGGAAAGCGCCGTGTCAGAATTGTTAAAGTTAGAAAATCAGCTTTGTCATCGGTTTTATACGCTGTCAAACGCGTTTACTCGCGCCTACAGGCCTCTTCTAAAAGCGCTAGATATTACCTACCCTCAATACGTAACCTTAATGGCGCTTTGGGAAACTGACCACATTACTATTGCTGAACTTCTAGAGAGAACCGCCATTGACGGAGGAGCAATGTCCCTAATACTTAAAAAACTTGAGGACAAGGGCTTCTTAATGGTTAATAAAGATGAAACTGACAAACGTGTTAAACGCGTACAGCTCACTAAAATGGGAAAAGAAAAGAAAACCATAGCAGAAGAAGTACCGGCGCAAATGTTGTGCAAACTCAAAGGTATGAGTGCAGAAGAAAGCCGCGAATTGGTTAAACTGCTCGACAAATTAGGCGGCTGTTTTCAGAACGCTGAGTTGTAACGCCACTTTGTAATCTCTGCGTCATCATACCGGCCGCGTTATCTGTTATTATTTACACATTGAGCGAACAAGTGTGCGCTATAATTGTCAAAGGTATGCGAATCGCTTAGTAAACTCGTTTTTATGCTGGTAGCTATCTACAAACAAGAGGTACACATATTTCTACAGATATCAAAACAGGAGCTGTAATGACAGACGTAAAGGAACAAACAAAAGTTATTTCTGCCAAAGCTTACTCCGTTTTAGAAGAATGGCTTAACAGCATTACTCACGGCATTGGCTTTGTTGCGGCGATTGTAGGTTTAGTCTTGATGCTGTACCGCGCAGAAGACACGCTAGCCTTAACTACCGCTGCTATTTATGGCTCTACACTCATTTTGGTGTTTCTGAGTTCAACCCTTTATCACGCAATTTCTCATCAAAAAGCGAAGGGATGGCTTAAACTATTTGACCACAGTGCAATATACTTATTGATAGCAGGTACTTACACACCGCTTTTATTAGTGGCAATAGGTGGCGTACTAGGTATTACCATGACTGCAATTATTTGGAGTCTTGCGATTGGTGGAGTGGCATTTAAATTAATTGCGCAACACCGCTTCCCAAAAGTATCGGTCATGACCTATTTGCTAATGGGCTGGATTGCACTGGGACTTATCTACCCACTTTATGTCGCCCTTCCAGGTGCTGGTCTTTGGTTATTGGTAGCGGGCGGCCTGTGTTTCAGCGTAGGTGTGTGCTTTTATGTGGCGAAAAAGGTAAAGTATACCCATGCTATTTGGCACATGTTCGTTATTGGCGGATGTAGCTGCCATTACTTTTCTATTTATTATTTTGTCGTGTAACAAGAGGCTCTGATACCGCTACTATGGCAACCCCAATTAAAAAGCCATTTAAGGCCCTATTTAAAAATTCATGCAAGCGCAATACTAAACACCATGCAAAAAACTGAGAAAAAGGAAGATAGCACAACAGCAACACCCAATATCGCATGGTTTTCACTGCGCGCAGGTCAGATATGTTTGGGAAAAAAGCCTGTAGAAAGTGACTTTGAACGACTTAAATCACTAGGCGTAACCCACATTGCCACGGTACAAACCAGTGAAGAACACGCGCCAATTATTCGCGACCGTTCATTAGCTGCTGGGTTAGAGTGGCTATGGGTTCCCTTTATGCACCCGTCGTCAGAATCGCCTACTGAGGATGTGCACCTCCACCAATATCTTCATGAACTGTCTCAAATGTTGACAGAGGGAGCGAAGATATATTTGCACTGCGATGGCTCACAGCACCGCTGTAGCTTGTTATTCTACGCACTTTGTCACTATTGCCGTATACCATCTAGCAGTGCCTACAATGCGCTGCATAGTTTTGGCGCAAACGCGGCAAATAATCTGCTTAGATCCGAACTAACATGGGCGGCAGAATTGGGGCATATTGCACCTAAAATGTAGTCTATAAAAAAGCGGCTACACGCAAGGGTTCAGCCGCTTTGAATAAAGACTAAAGAAAGTGCACTCAGCAGTAACGCTATTTCAGCGTGGGTATAGGCAGTAGTGGCGAGATAATTTCACCAATTCGACGGAATAGCTGCATACGGGTTGTGCCTGAGCGCCATACCAAACCAATTTCTCGAAAGCCCTGCTCTTCTGCTGGAAAACTTTTTAGACCAGTGTGCTCAAGAATAGACTGGTTTATCGCAAGTTCCGGTAAGAAGGTATAGCCCATTTTACTATTTGCCAGCTGCACCAAGGTATATAGGCTACTTGCTGCAACACTGCTAATTTGATCACTATGCTGAAGATTACACGCGCTCACCGCATGCCCCGTCATACAATGTTCTTGCTGAAGCAGAAAAATACTCTTTTTCGGTAAACCTGAAATATCTACGGGACTAGGCAGTTGTTCCGCCATATCTTTGTGCGCTATAAGATGGAAGGGGTCGTGGCCCAATACCATCTGCTTACACCCTGGGGTTTCCATTGGAAGCGCTAAAATTAGTAAATCTAACCTACCGTCTGTTAACTGTTGTAAGAGCTTTTCAGTGGTATCTTCCTGCATTTCTAAATTAATTTCAGGAAGGAAGGCAGAGAAGGCCCCCATCATTCCTTCAAAAAGAAACGGCGCTATTGTTGGTATAACACCAAGCTTAAGCGTTCCACGCTGCCAGTTGCCCGCATTTTGAGCATACTCGACCAATTCCCCCGCTTCTTGCAGCAGCACTTTACTGCGCTCAACAATATCTAAGCCTAATGAAGTAAAAACAAAGGTCTTGTGTTCACGCTCAAGTAATTGACTACCAAAATGCTCTTCTAAATTTTGAATGGCCGTACTTAATGTTGACTGACTTACATTACAACGCTGAGCAGCGCGGTGGAAGTGTTGCTCTTGGTGAAGCGTCACCAAATAGTGTAGGTGCTTAAGATTTGGCCATTTCATAGGCATCTCTCTATTATTTAAAGGGATTAAAAGATAATGGTTTAATCTAACATAAAGATTATATACAGCCTAGCCGCTCACCGAGACTATTCTTGTAAAGGCCATAGTTTGCGAATTACATTCACTTTCATACCGCTTGTATAAGAAGGTTTTAAGAATTCTATCGCCGCCCGCTGGAAAGCCATTAGAAGTAGCGTTAGGATTCAATTAAATAAAGCTTTTTAGTTGCCATTGAAGTTAAAACTATGACCTTCACGGCATATTTATACAGCGAAGTGGAACCCACTCTTGTATCATTAACGCATAGAGCGAATAAATACCGAGGGCAGTATGAAAGGACATTATAAAAACATTTTATGTGTGTTGAGCGATTCTCATCGGCAGGATGACACCGTTGCCCAAGCACTGCATATCGCTAAAGCACATCAAGCCTCGCTTACCATTATGCTCTCTTTAGAAGCATTGCCGCCTAACGCCAGCATGGTGATGGAGTCATTTTCATATGTTGATTCTCAGCAAACTATGGAAAAGCAGGCTGAACTTTGGCTTAAAGAACAGGCTGAAAGCTGGAGTGAAAACTACAAGGTTTCTACCGCTGTAACCGTGGGGCATCCACTAATTGACGTGGTGCGCTATGTGGTAAAAAACAATATAGATTTAGTCATAAAGCGGGCTGAGGAAAGCTTTTTAGATAAGCTATTTGGTAGCTTAGATATGCAGCTGTTTCGCAAATGCCCCTGCCCTTTGTGGATAATTAACCATAAACCGCGTAGCCAATACAAGAACGTGGTAGCCGCACTGGACCTTAATTACCATTATCCAAGTCACGAAGTGTCAATAAGGCGTGACCTTAACCGCGATATATTGCGACATGCAAGCCAGATAGCGCTGCTAGAGTTTGCTCAACTGCATATTGTTCACGTATTTGATGCTGTACCGGAAAATATCGCAAGAGATGGCTTTATTACCGTAGACAACGACCGAATGGAAACGGACCTTGCGAAAATTCACGCCGAGCGTGAGAAAGAATTAGAGAAGCTACTTAATGAACTAGCTGAAGAGCTTGACGACAATGTGTGGGAGTACTTACAGCCTAAAAATCACATTGTCCACGGTTACCCTCGCAGAGAAATTGCAGCCACAACCACGTCCCTTGATACTGACATTATCGTAATGGGCACAGTATCTCGCTTAGGCGTGCCTGGCTATATTATGGGTGATACCGCCGAAGAGACCATCCACCAATTGAAGTGCGCTGTCGTGGGCGTTAAGCCAAGAGGGTTTGAAACGCCTATATCGCTAGACTGAGCGCTTTGCGGTTCACACTTTATACGAACACAAACAAAAAGGCCGCGCTTCAAGAAGCGCGGCCTTTTTTTATATCTACATACATGTAAGCGTTATTGGCGTTACGCTACGCCGAATGCTGCTTTTAAGATGAAGAAGAAAATAATTGAAAGTAGTGCACCTGCCGGCAAAGTTACAATCCAGGATACAACGATATTTCTCACAATGCCCAAGTTCAGTGCTGAAACGCCTCGCGCTAAACCTACACCTAACACGGCACCCACCAATGTTTGCGTTGTTGAAATTGGCAGACCTGTACCCGATGCAATAACCACCGTACAGGCTGCAGCAAGTTCTGCAGCAAAGCCACGGCTTGGCGTTAAGTGAGTAATACCCTGACCAATCGTTTTAATAACACGATGACCAAATAGAGCCAGGCCAGCTACGATACCTAAACCACCTAACGGCAGGATCCACCAGGCCAATGTGGCACTTGAATTAATCTCACCACCGCTGGTCACCACGCTTACCACTGCCGCGAGAGGACCAATAGCATTAGCCACGTCGTTCGAGCCATGGGCGAAGGCCATACAGCATGCAGTAACAACCATAAGCAGCGCGAAGACTTTCTCTACGTTTGCCGCCTGTAAATCGGCATCTTCAGAGCCGCTAAACTTCATACGGCCGATAAACCATTTACCCACGAAGCCCAATGCCACGGCAATAGCAATCGCCAATAGATAACCGTTAACAGCACTCAGTTCTAAACCTACGTGCTTCAAGCCTTTCTTAATGGTAACCAATGACATAACGAAGCCCGCTAACGCCATGTAAAA
The DNA here is from genome assembly GCF_902705815.1 of Alteromonas infernus. Classification (NCBI taxonomy): domain Bacteria; kingdom Pseudomonadati; phylum Pseudomonadota; class Gammaproteobacteria; order Alteromonadales; family Alteromonadaceae; genus Alteromonas; species Alteromonas infernus. The sequence goes on along the minus strand of NZ_CACSIG010000017.1, from coordinate 289,379 downwards.
TGGCACATAGCGCTTGGCGTAAACAAACGGTGAGTCGGTTTGGAAAATGAGCTTGTGAGCGCTCATAAAGATAAGGTACGCGATAATGCCTGATATGGCTGGCGTTACCACCCAACTACCTACAATGCCGCCTACTTTACCCCACGCTACCGCATCCATACTCACGCCAGTGGCAGTGAAACCAATAATAGCGCCGATAATTGAATGCGTAGTAGAAACGGGCCACCCCAACCATGACGCCACAGCAAGCCAAATCCCGGCAGCAAGTAGCGATGAGATCATTCCCAATACAAGGTATTCAGGGATGTCTATAAAGAAGGTTGAGTCGATAATTCCTTTTCGAATAGTAGACGTTACTTCGCCACCGGCTAGGTAGGCGCCAGCAAACTCAAATATCATTGCAATGATAATAGCTTGTTTAATAGTTAAAGCTTTAGAACCTACCGACGTACCCATTGCGTTGGCAACGTCATTTGCTCCAATACCCCATGCCATGACGAAACCAACGCCGGCGGCAAGGATAATAAGAATTAGGCCATAACTTTCAAAAAATTCCACGGATAATCGCTCCCGATCTAAACGCGATTTAGGCTGGACGCTACTTGAGTAAGTAGCATGATCTCTTCACCACTAAGGCTAGAGAAAGAAGTTAAAGACAAATTGTGTTCTATCATAATGTTCGATTAAATTTTGCACGATCTGTTCTTGGCTGCGGCGCATGATAACGTAATCGTCATAGAAGCCATAGCGAAAATCATCGAAAAACGATAAAAGTATGTGGAATTATTTGATTGCGATGATAAATTCACCAAATATTACAGTTTTATGACGCATAAATTTCTTACTTCCTTCAATTTAATACGCTTTGCGCAAAATCAAATTGACCAAATGGACAGTTTTACGTCAAATCTTCCAACTTTTGCTGCATATTTTCGAGCGGCGTATGCCTAACATCGGTACCACGAGTGAGATAAACCACATATTCGCATACATTTTTGCACCTATCCCCAATCCGCTCTAATGAACGCATTGCCCACAACACATCCAGCCAATCCTGCATATCGTCTGTGCTTTTTTGCATTTCTGAGGTGGTGTAAGACAATAACCGCTTGTACTCACTATCAATGCGATTGTCTTGATCGTATACCTCAAGTGCCGCCGCTTCATCCTGACGTGCAAAGGCATCGAACGTACCGCGCATCATCGCCGCTACACGCTCGCCGATAAGTAACATACTGCTTTTAATCGTATCTGAACTAGGAAGCTTATTGCGGGTCACCAGCTTTGCAATACGCTCAATCTCATCCCCCATTCGCTCAATGTCGGTAATGGCTTTGGAAACCGTCATAATGAGACGCAAGTCGCTTGCCGTGGGATGACGTTTGGCAATAATACGAAGGCACTCTTCATCGATTTGGATTTCCATCGAGTTAATCTTCAAATCGTTTAATACCACTTTTTCAGCTAATGAGGCATGGTTATGCTTCACCGCTTTTAAGGTATTAACTAACTGCTGCTCAACCTCTCCGCCCATGGTTAATACCGAGTTCCGTAAGTTTTCCAACTCAATATTAAAGGTGCCAGAGATGTGCGTATTTAAGGCCACCTGTCGCATGCTTATTTCTCCTCGCGTGCCCACACTTGTTGTGTTGTAGCAAACGTTAATTGTATCTGGGCTCTGCTCTTTACACGCGCCACGTTATCCATAGCGACCCGTAATATAATCTTCGGTTTGCTTTTTCTCAGGCATGGTAAACAGTGTGTCACTGTCAGCGTATTCTATTAGCCGGCCCTGATGGAAAAAGGCGGTATAGTCACTTACACGTGCCGCTTGCTGCATATTATGAGTAACAATAACAATGGTGCACTGCTTTTTCAGCACGTCCATAAGTTCCTCTATAAACAGTGTAGTCAGCGGATCAAGTGCCGATGTAGGCTCATCAAGTAGCAAAATATCCGGCTTTAATGCCAACGCTCTCGCTATGACCAAACGCTGCTGCTGACCACCGGATAACACTTGAGCCGATTCGAAAAGACGATCTTTTACCTCGTCCCACAGCGCCGCTTGTTTAAGTGCGCCTTCCACCGCATCATCTAGATGTCTTCGTACCTTCACACCTTGAAGTCTAAGCCCGTAACACACGTTTTCATAAATGCTCATAGGAAACGGATTGGGACGCTGAAACACCATACCAACGTTGGTTCTCAGCCGCGACACATTAACTTTACGGCTATTGATGTTACGTCCATCAATAATGATTTCACCGTTGTATTTACAGCCGTCATACAAGTCATTAAGTCGATTAAAACAGCTTATAAGGGTAGATTTACCACACCCACTTTGACCTATTAAGGCCGTGATCTTATTTTTAGGAATACGCATGCTGACGTCGTTTAAAACATGCTTATTACCAAACCATAAGTTGAGATTTTTAACATCAACGGCAGTTTGCTCTTCACTAATGTCTTTAACGTTTAGCGTATTGTGTTCAAACAACTTCAACATGTACTAAAAACCTGTAATTAACCTTTGAGATAGCGCTTACGCAAACGCGCCCTAAGCAAAACGGCCAAAATATTGAGTACGAAAACCACGATTAACAATAATAAACAGGCCGCAAACATCATACTGGCACTTTTCCCATCAGTTTGGCTATGAAAAGCACCGTCGTAAATAAGCACGCCTAAATGCATAAACTGTCTATCTAGGTGTAGATAAGGAAACTCGCCGTCTATGGGCAGAGTTGGCGCAAACTTAACAGCGCCCACAAGCATAAGAGGGGCCACTTCACCTGCCGCTCTGGCGATCGCTAAAATGACGCCAGTCATGATCCCTGGTGAAGCGATAGGCAAAACCGTACGTAATATGGTTTCAATTTTAGTGGCGCCTAAGGCATAACTGCCGGCTTTTAACCCATCAGGTACACGACGCAGGCCTTCTTCGGTTGCCACTATAACCACGGGAAGTGTTAAAATTGCCATCGTTAGGGCTGCCCAGAATACGCCTGGACTCCCCATCGTTGGCGCAGGCAGCGTATCGCTAAACAACAACTCATCAATGCTGCCACCTAAGGTGTATACGAAGAAGCCAAGCCCAAATACACCGTAAACAATGGACGGCACGCCTGCCATGTTACTCACGCTAACGCGAATGATGGTTGTTAACGCGGTGTTCGGCGCATACTCGCTTAAATATATAGCGGCTAGCACCCCAAAAGGCGTCACTATAATGGTCATTAAAAATACCATCAGTACTGTGCCAAATAATGCGGGGAAAACACCCCCTGATGTGTTCGCTTGCTTAGGGGAGTCAGAGAGAAAAACACCAATTTCAGAAAACACCACCTGCCACTTTTCAAACGTGGTTAGACGGCTTACAAAGTCCACATCCTGAATACTTGAAATGGGAATAATGAAAGGCGAACCGTCAGCGAAACTAACAAGCAACCTATACTGGGCACGCGTGCTCTCTAAAGCCTCAACACGCTTTTGATACTCGTTAAAAGCAGCAACCAGCTTTTCTCTAGCCGGCGCATCTTCCACCACATCTCTTTTATCAAATTGAGACAAGGCCTCATGAATAGGCGCAAGATGCTCGGTGTTTAGGTCTTCAATTTGTGCCGTAATCAAGGCAACATCTTGTAATACTTCACCAATGTTATCTAGAGGCTGTGGCGGTTTTGATGGAACAACGATGTGCTCTGGAATAGCCATTACCCGCCTGCCATCCAACAGTTTAATCTCTGCACTGTCCAAGGCGAGGTTAGCACTGAGCAACTGTTCACGGTCAATTTGTTTTTGAAAGCCAAAGGGGTGATTCACATCTGAATATTTGAGGGTGATGTCTTCTTCTGACGCATCCTCAAAGATGTTCGCAAGTACAGAGAACCGAGAGCCATCTAGTAGCGTGCCAGTTACCTTATAAATAGGTTCAGGCCAAAAATAAGCGGTACCGCGAAAGCTAATTAGTATTAGTACGCTAACTAGCGCAATGAGCAGCAAGCTAGTGAAAAAAGCCGTTAAGCTAATCACCAACGACTGGCGCTGAACCGCATTAAGCCCGAATATGTCTCGGTTAACCATAGTAAGCCCTGCCCCTAATTCGCTGGCGTATAAGCTCTGCTACTGTGTTAACTAAAAACGTAAATAAAAACAATATACACGCGGTGAAAAACAAAATTTGATAATGCGCGGATGACACATCCGCTTCGGGAAGCTCAATAGCCAAGTTAGCAGTCAGTGCTCGCAAACCTTCTATAAGACCCCAACTTGATATGGGTGTGTTCCCAGTTACCATAAGCACGATCATTGTCTCACCAAACGCCCGACCAAAACCCAGCATAATAGCCGCTACAATACCGGGCAGGGCTACGTGTAAAACGATGTGGAGCAGGGTTTGTAAACGCGTTGCCCCTAATGCAAAAGAGGCATGTTTTAAATCAGTTGGTACGCCATTGATGGCGTCTTCTGCAAGCGAATAAATACTGGGAGAAATAGCTACGCCTAACGCCAATGCAACCACAATGGTTGTTTTACCAATAGGGCTATCAGACTCTGCCGCTAATAAGGTGAAGCCCTCTACTCCCATCAATGACAAGACGATGGATGGCGCAAACTCTACGCTTATAAATCCCAACAAAAATACGCCGCCTATTGCGAAAATAAGCTCCGCCCCATGCCTTAGGTGCTTAGGTAGGTATTCGGCAACGGGGCGCTGCATTACCGCTACAGCAATTAACACAAAGGGGATAACTATAAGAAAAAAAGCAAAGGAGAAAAGAAATTGCTCAGCTTTAGGCGAAAGCCAAATAGCGGCTATAAAACCAATAAGTACGCTAGGTATCGCTTCAAGTAATTCTATGGCAGGCTTAACGATATTCCGCATTCGGCTTTTAGCAAAAAAAGCGGTGTAAATAGCAGCGCCAATGGCAACGGGAATGGCAATAAGCAATGCCAACAAAGACGCTTTTATACTGCCAATTAGAAGCGGGGTTAAACTAAACTTAGCTTCTTGAAAATCAGATGCGCTGGTTGTTTGCCAAACAGTTTCTTCGGTTTCATAGCCTTCATAGTGTTGGGGGTCGAAAAGGGAAGACCATGTCGTGATACCGCTTAAATGCTGTCCTTCCCACACCGACAATGTGCTATCAGAAAAACCATACAGCTTGTTTCCGTACCAAATAATCTGTTCAGCTGAGTCGTCTATCTTTTGAGAAGACACCACATCCCCTGATACGCGATTGACTAACAGTACCCTAGCGTTACTCGTCAGTACTGCCACTAAATTCATACTCGCATGTTCAGCGACATCTTTTACTTTTTCATTGCTTAAGGGAATTTGATAGGTTTGCTCGAAGGAAAGGCCTTTATCCGTTTTGCTTAAGACCCAACGCGTTAATGTTTCCGTTTTGCTATTCATCAAAAAGAACGTGCGATCTTTAGCAAGGGGGAACACTATTTTTTCATCTAAAGAGGCGGAAACATTGCCCACCACGGGAAGTAGCGCCACACCTTCATCTCGTAACCTGTTAAGGTAGAGCGTTTGGTCAACTTGAAGAAGTACGCTTTCCCTGCCCGGTAATAACGTTAAACGATCAATATTATAAAAACGTTTGTCTACTATATGCGTGGGTCGTTTGCGGTTAACCCATCTAACGAAAACGCTATCACCATGGGTGATAGACACCACCGCCCACTTTGAAGATAACGCCATATCCCAGCTTTCGCGCTCCTTCCATACTTCTTTAGGAAGCGAGAAAGTGATGTTGTTGGTTAATACTGACTGGGCAGTTTGAGGGGGCGCCGCCATATCCGCTAGGTTATTATTACTTACGTTGAACGACCTTACCGGTAACACTCTGACTAACGCGTTGGGGGAAATATCGACAATGTAGTTTTCCCCCATAACGCTATCGGCCGACAGCACATGCTCACAAGGGCGAATGTATTCGTGGTTACTGACTAACGTATTATCTTGAAGCAACTTTAAACCTAAACGGCAGTCAGAATTCCTAACGAGCAGAGGCTGACCATTAACAATGTCACCTGCACTGACAAGCGCTTCGCTTTCTGAGGTTGTAAAGGTAGTAAGGTGTTTTAAGCTGGGAATATACGTTAAAGGCAGCGCTTGGCTAATAAGGTGAGTAATAAGAATGACTAACATCAATAAAACAAGGCCGCCAAACCCCGTTACCACATAGCGTGACAACTTATCGTTGCGCTGGCGTTTTTTATTTGAGCTGTTGCTGTCGAAAGTCATGCGGTTGTTTAGTCATTCTTATTTTCGAAATTCTTCATTTTTAAGAAGAATAACCCTAAATTGCACTGGTGAGCAGTGTAAGTTTTGTTATGCTAATAGCAAGTAAAAATTTATAGCATTACCTTCGCGCAAACTACTGTGCGCCTATGGTATTACCCAACAGGAAGACGATCAAAGTTTTTCTCTACACGCCCAATAAGGAGCATCGCATGCAGTCATTGGTAATAAGCATCATGGGTAAAGATAAGCCTGGTTTGGTAGACGCATTAGCTAAGTGCGTATACAAACACGAAGGCAATTGGCAGGGCTCAAGTTTTGCGCATATGGCAGGGATGTTCACCGGCTTTGTAGAAGTTCACGTGTCAAATGACAATAAGCAAAGTCTAATCGATGCGCTTGACGCGATAAAAGATATGTCGGTGCAATCGGTAGCCGTTGGCAGCAGTGAAAAAAGCAACAACACCAAGCTGACTGTCGATGTGATGGGTAACGATAAGACAGGTATTGTTCAGGAACTAACCTCTGTTCTCAACCAGTTTAATTTAAATATTCTTACTTTTGCCTCTCATTGTGAAAGTGCGCCAAATTGGGGAAGCCTCATTTTCAAAGCCAAAGCCGAAATTGCTGTACCTGCCGGTTTTGACGATGGCGCTTTGCAAGAAGCCCTTGAATCACTCGCTAACGACCTAGTCGTAGATATTACCGCTAAGCGTTGAGTGCTTAGCTTCGCTAAAGGTATATAGGTAACGGAACCACCGCAACGTAAGCGTGCGTGTAGCACGAAATACGCGTTGTCACAGTAATGTCACTGACTGGTGGCAGTCTTTGACCATTTTTATGAACGTGAATTGAGACATTATGGATAACGACGTTTTATATTATCCCAAAGAATTAAGCTGGCTATCGTTTAACGAACGAGTATTGCAAGAAGCTGCGGATAAGAATAACCCTGCGATAGAACGCATTCGCTTTCTTGGTATTTACTCTAATAACCTTGATGAATTTTATCGGGTACGCGCGGCAGATGTTAAACGCCTTATCACGATTGCGCAAAACGACGGGAACGAAGAAGAAGCAGAGCGCCTCACCGAACTTATGGCGCAGATACAAAAGAAAGTGGTACAGCTTTCTGAAAAATTTGACCAAATCCATAAAGACGTTGTCAAAAGCCTTGCCCGCTACAATATTCATATCCTGCGTAAAGACGACTTAGATGATTATCAAAAGCAGTGGGTGCGTAACTTTTTTATCAATAAAGCACTGCGACACATCGCTCCCATATTAATTGATAAAAAGACAGACCTGCTCAGCCGCTTAAACGGCAACTCTGTGTATTTATATGTCGCACTACGAAGAAAAGAACGCAACCCTAGGTTTGCCGTTATTCAGGTCCCCACGTCTGAAATGTCACGCTTTATGCTGATCCCTCCGCAAAAGAGCCGTAAGAAAAAGAGCATTGTTATGCTCGATGACATGATTCAGCTGTGCATTGAAGATATTTTCCGCGGTTTTGTGAAATTCGACGAAATTGAAGCTTTCTCCTTTAAAATGACACGAGATGCGGAATACTCTATCAACGAAGAAATTGACGAAAGTTTCGTAGAAAAAATGTCAGAAAGCATGAAGCAGCGTCTTATTGCCGAGCCTGTCCGCGTTATTTATGACACCGACATGCCTGAAGACATGCAGTCGGACCTACGCAAGCGCCTTAAAATAACCAAGCTTGATACCATGCATGCTGCAGGGCACTATCGCAACTTTAAAGATTTCATCGGCTTCCCCAATGTGGGCCGAGATTATTTAGAACACGCGCCGCTTCCTGCTATCGACAGCAAGGCATTTTCAAAACACAACACCGTATTCGATGCCATAACTGCTCGTGATATCTTGCTATATTACCCTTATCATCGCTTCCTTCACTTCACAGAGTTCGTGCGTCAGGCCGCTTTCGACCCGAACGTGAAAACCATACGCATTAATATCTATCGGGTGGCGAGTAATTCTCGCATAATAAATTCGTTGATTGACGCGGTAGATAACGGCAAAAAAGTCACCGTAGTCGTAGAGCTTCGCGCGCGTTTTGATGAAGAAGCAAACATCGAATGGTCTAAGCGCATGACCGATGCAGGCATACGCGTAGTACTTGGTGTGCCCACCCTGAAAATTCACTCTAAACTATGTATTGTGACCCGGGAAGAACGGGGCAGTTTGGTGAATTATGCGCATTTCGGTACGGGTAACTTCAACGAGAAAACCGCGAAAATTTATACCGATTACAGCTTATTCACCCGTAATCAGGAGCTTGCCAATGAAGGCGTCGCAGTATTCGATCTTATTCAATACCCTTACCGACGTTATAAGTTTCAGCATCTACAAATTTCGCCGTTAAACGCCAGAACCAAAATTCAGTCGTTAATTCGCCAAGAGATTCAGCACCTGAATCAGGGCCAAGATGCGCAAATCACCTTTAAGATTAACAACCTTGTTGATAAAGAACTTATTGATGATTTATATCGCGCGAGCCAGGCTGGCGTTAAGATCCGCGGTATCGTGCGCGGCATGTGCTCACTTAATCCAGGCATAAAAGGGATTAGCGAAAACATCGAGATCATCTCTATTGTTGATAGGTTCCTTGAACACCCTCGCGTGATGATTTTTGAAGGCGGTGGCGAAAGAAAAGTGTATATTTCATCTGCTGACTGGATGACCCGAAACATGGATAACCGCATAGAAGTAGGCTGCCCCGTTTACGATAAAGGTCTTCAACAGCGTATTGTCGATATAATGGAACTGCAATTTAAAGATACCCTGAAGGCTCGAGTGATTGACAAGGATCAGAGCAACAAGTACGTTGCGAGGGGTAATCGTAAAAAACTTCGCTCGCAAATAGAAATTTACGACTATTTAAAGAAGCTAGAAGACACTTTGTAGGATAAAAAATTAGTCCATGACCCAGCATGAAACCGTTTTTAATGATGTGGAAACCCGCGAGGTAAGTAAAGTCGCGGCGTTAGATATTGGCTCTAACAGCTTCCATTTAGTAGTGGCGCGTATTGTTGCTGGGTCTGTTCAGATACTGCATAGAGTTAAGCAAAAAGTTCGCTTGGCCGAAGGCCTCAATGAGGACGATATTCTGTCTGAAGAAGCGATGGAGCGTGGGCTTGCTATGCTTAAAGTGGTAGCAGAAAGCCTCAAGGGGTTCGAGCCTGACTCTGTGCGCATTGTTGCCACCCATACACTGCGTAAAGCCCGCAATGCCAGAGACTTTATCAGTGCAGCAAAAGACATTCTTCCCTACCCCATTGAAGTTATCTCTGGTGTAGAAGAAGCCCGTCTGATTTACTCTGGCGTGGCCCATACCAATCATGCTGATGGCCAGCAACTTGTTATCGATATAGGCGGCGGCTCCACCGAGTTCGTTATTGGTGAAGGCTTCACACCCTTACTTTGCCGCAGCCTTCAAATGGGTTGCGTAAGCTATACTCAACGCTTTTTCCCCGACGGCGAATTAAAGTCTAAAGCTTTTGAGCGCGCGATTACCGCAGCTCAACAAGAGCTTGAAATGATAGATAACAAGTATCGCAGATTAGGCTGGGTACAGTGTGTAGGTACCTCAGGTACTATCCGATCGTTGTTCACGTTATGTCAGCAAGACCGTCCAAATGGGCATGATATTCCAGTAACCTTAAAAAGCCTACGCAACCTAATGAAGCAATTCGTTAGCGCCGGTCACGTCGATAAATTAGCTTACCCAGATTTAAGTGAAGATCGTCGTGTGGTTATCGCTGGCGGCTTAGCCATATTGATTGCGGTCTTCAAGGCGCTAGAAATTGATGGTTTAGTGTATTCACCCGCCGCGCTGCGCGAAGGCGTGTTGTACCAAATGGAAGATGAACTTCATCATGCAGATATTCGCGGGCGCACGGCGAGTAGCTTGGCCAGACGGTATGACGTTGATACAACGCAGGCGACCATGGTTCTAAATACCACGCTGGCACTTTTCGGCGAGGTTGAAAAAGCATGGAAACTGAAGGGAAAAGACTTTAAGAGCATGCTAGGTTGGGCAGCCCTGCTGCACGAAGTAGGCATGCAAATTAACTCCCGCGGTATTCAAAAACACAGCGCCTATATACTGGGTAATGTGGATATGCCGGGCTTCACTCAAGAACAGCAACTATTGTTAGCCACACTAGTGCGTTTCCACAGAAAGAAGATCCGCACCAATGAGCTCCCCTCGTTTAATCTGTTCGATGAGCATTCGATAAAGCGCTTAATTGCACTACTACGCCTTGGTGTACTGCTAAATATAAAGCGTCAGGAAGGTTTCTTACCTGAACTTAAGGTCAACGTAGACAAAAGCGAACTCACTATTACGTTTCCAGATGGTTGGCTTGACGAGAAGCCGATTATCTCTGCTGACCTTTTAAGAGAAAGCCACTACTGGAAGGCATTGGGTTTGAAGCTAACCGTGCTTCCCGATATTAGTGAGATTCACCCATCGGCTGGATAGGTAAAAGTTAAGGCCTTATTCTGTAATAGAAAGCTCACCAGGTTTAGGGCAAATACAGACTGTATTTGCCCTTTCTTGCAATGTCCTACTCTTTGACAGCGTCGCTGTCATACTTCTTGAACCACGCCAGAATATTTTCTATTTTGCCAATCATTCGTGAAGGTTTAGCGGCAATACCGTGAGGCGAACCGGGAACTTTAACTAATACACTGTCAACCTTTTGTAGCTTAAGTGCCTGATAAAATTGCTCGGTTTCAGACATTGGCGTGCGCTTATCTTCTACACCGGTAATCAGCATAGTAGGCGTAGTAACGTTGCCCACTAGCGATAATGGCGAGCGCTTCCAGTAGTGCTCAACGTTGTCCCACGGTTTTCCCGGGAACTGAAAAGGAATTTGATAAAGGCCCGAATCAGCGCTAAGCACTTTCGACAGCCAGTTAATAACGGGCTTTGCAACCACTGCCGCTTTGAAACGGTTAGTAAGACCAATGGCATAAGCAGATGCAATACCACCTGCAGAGCCCCCCGTAATGAATAGACGTTCAGGGTCGGCAATGCCTTTTTCAATCAGCGCGTCTACCCCTGACATATGGTCAGCAAAGTCGTACTCAGAGCTATATTTCCCTTGAAGTAATAACGCAAAGCGTTCGCCGTATCCCGTACTTCCTCGGTGATTATCATAAAACACCACGTAACCTTCTGCGGCCATGCGCTGCAATTCAGCAGTAAATACAGGCCCATAGGCTAGGTTAGGCCCACCGTGGATTTCCAGAATGAGAGGGTAGGTTTTTGAGCTGTCATAGTTTGGCGGCAGAATGTACCAGCCTTGAATTTCCTCACCGTCGATAGACGATGGGTAAACAACTTCTTTCACTTCACCAAGCTGCTTGTGGTCTAAAACATCTTCATTAAGTGCTGTAAGTTGGCGCTCTTTTCTGGTGGTAACGAACAAATCTGCAGGCCGGTCGGTACGACCTTTGGTGTATGCCACAACATCGCCAACCGCATGGTAAGTACCAAATACATAAGGTCGGCCTAACGTGGTGCCACCAAGCCCTTTTGCTACGGCTTTTACACTACCCGATAGCGATACCACATCCACCTGGGCCAGACCGCGAACTGATTGCTGAAAATAGATGCGTTTATTGTCTTTCCAGTGAAAATTAGACACCGAATTATCAATATCTTTTGTTATGTTTCTTTGTTCAGAGCCGTCGCTATTCATTACATACAAATAGCTATTTTTGTACATCACTTTTTCGTCGTCGCGGTACGCATAAGCAATATGCTTTCCGTCAGGCGATACTACTGGTGACGACTCTCGCCCTTTGTCCTGCGTCAATTGTTCAATATTCCCCGTCATATCAACAGAAAATATATCGGCCTCAACGGGTTCATATTCCCAGTTATCACTTCGGTTAGCAGAGAAATAAATCTTCTCACCGTTCGGCGCAAAACTTAACCGACCGTTGTGATGGTAGTTGCCCGAGGTTAACTGTCTTGCTGTACCTCCGTCAGAGGGCACAATAAAGATATGGGTATAGGCAGGGTCAAGCACGCCTTTGCCATCGGCTTGATAACGCGCCTTAGTGATATATTGGAATTTAGGCGACCACTTTGCGCCTTCCGGCTTTTTAGGCATTTTAACGTCTAGCGGCTTTTCCTTGGCATCCACACTCATAGTGAATGCAATGTATTTTCCGTCGGGTGACCACGTGATATTACTTGGGCTTGAAGTAACGTTGGTGACTAACGCCGTTTGCCCCGTATCCATCCAGCGCACATACAGTTGCGGTTTACCCTCTTCATTGGAAAGGTAAGCTAATCGGCTGCCATCTGGTGACCAGCGAATGGAGTAGTAACGTTTTTTTAGATGACAGTAGTGGGCGATGAGATTTGCCGTCTACAGACGCTAACCAGACGTTTGCGCGGCCACTGTCTGACATGATGTCGTTTGAACGGCGCACGTACGCGATATATTTACCGTTTGGGGATACCTGAACTTCACTGACGTATTCCAAATTAAAGATATCTTCCGATTGGAAAAACGTATTTTTCTCTGAAGTAGCTTCATCCGACTGAGAATTTGCAAATACAGGGGAGGACAACGCCAGTGCACCAAGACTCAATAGAGTCAACGCCCCCCGATTCCGCTTAATTATTTGCTGTAATCGTCTATTTTTAAAAAAAGACATAGTTCACCTTTAGATTATGGTTATTGTTCTGCCGTCTTGTGTTGGCGGTGATCGCTCAATTTTTTCATCTTACTTAAATATTATGACCTATAAGAATTAAACGTTGGAATGCTTAAAGAAGACGATAAAACAAAAAAAGGAGAGCAATTGCTCTCCTTAACAGCTATCAGCTTAGGTAACTTAATTTAGGTCGACGAAGATTGCCAGCCTCCTCCTAGGGCCTGATATAAGTCGACGATTGCTGCCAGTTGCTGCTGACGAGTTTCTATAAACTCACTACGCGCTTCTAATGCTTCGCGCTGCGCCAATAGCACTTCTAAATACTCACCATGCGCTGACGTAAACAAACGATTTGCGATATCAACTGACGATTCCAAGGAAGAAATTTGCGCTTTTTTAGCATCCGCACTTCTGCCCAGATTATCCAACTTAGACAAACTATTCGACACTTCTGTCACCGCTTTTAGCAGCGTAAGCTCGTACTCATAGGCGGCCTGTATTTGCTCCGCACTCGCATTTTTATAAACAGCTTCAATAGCACGTCGATTAATTAAAGGAGCAAAGATATCGCCAGATAGCGAATAGGCCAGTGACTCTGGTACGTTAAACAAATACCGGCTATCAAACGCTGACAACCCTACCCCTGCTTTAAGCTCTAATGACGGGTAAAAGTTCGCTTTAGCTACATCTATATTTAAGTTTGCAGCCTGCAGCGTAAGTTCAGCCTCTCGAATATCGGGTCGGTTTTCTAACAGTGAAGCAGGCACTCCAATATTAGGCTTAACAATGTCTTCGCTAAACAAAGCGTTACTATTTCGTTGAATAGGCTGAGGCATGCGCCCTAACAATAAATTGATTGTGTTCTCTTTCTCCACAATTTCTTGTTTAATGAGAAAGCGTTCACTTTCATTTTTCTTCACTTCAGCGTTAAAGCGCGCTACAGGTAAAGAAGAAGCTCGGCCATATTCTTTAAGTGTATTAATGGTATGTATAACGTTGCGCTGCAGCTTTATTGTGGCATCAATATTCGCTAGCTTGTTATCCAAAGCTAATAGTTCGTAGTAGCTACGAGACACTTCAGAAACAAGTTGAGTGATAAAGAAGTTTTTACTCTCAATAGAAGCTAAGTATTCGAGTGACGCTACCTTTGAAGCATCCCTAAGCTTATGCCAGATGTCCACTTCCCAAGACGCATTCAACCCAAGCTTTAAATTAGCTAAAGGGTCAGGGAATGCTTCACCTTCTCTGATATCAAGCTGCTCTTCCACCGCGCCTTCTCGCGTATATTCACCCACTTTTTCGGTTTCAATAGCAGCACCTGCAGACACACTTGGTAAATACTCACCTTCCCGCGCATACACCTCGTTAGACGCCATATTAATGCGTTGTACAAGTACGGCGACTTCCTTGTTATTCGTTACAGCGGTTTCAACTAATGCTGTCAAATATGGGTCGTTGAACCACGCCTCCCATTCAATTTTTGCTTCACCATTACTGGCGTCGTTGTTTTTGTCGGCGCCTAAGCCTGTACTGCTTCCAGTACTTAGCTCATTGCTTGCGCTGAACTTTTCCGGCAACGATAAATTCGGGTCCCGAGTTTCTATTGTCGGGATAGCACACGCTTGAACTAGAAGTGCGCTGCCAATCGCCATAAAAAGAGGCTTTTTCAAAAGACGCGTGTTATTACTCATCGCTTAGCACCTCATCGTTGTAGTGGTAGGTTTCTGTAAGTGGGACGTGATCTTCGTTTTTAATTAGCGACTTACCCTCTTCTAGCTTAGCGAAAAGATAGTACAAGCCTGGAATAACTATGATGCCGAAGACACTTCCGCAAAGTGTACCTCCCAGTGCTGAAGCACCAATTGTACGGTTTCCTACCGCGCCTGCGCCTGTGGCGATGACCAGAGGGATAAGCCCCGCCACGAACGAAAATGAGGTCATTAATATAGGGCGGAATCGCTGTTTTGCTGCGTCGACGGCGGCTTCTGCGATAGATAAACCCTGCTGATTTTTCTGTACCGCGTATTCAACAATTAGCACTGCGTTTTTGCCCAGTAATCCAACCAACATTACAAGTCCTAATTGCGCGTATACATCGTTCGCTAGGCCCATTAGGTCAAGCAGAATAAATGAACCAATCAGGCCGCTTGGCAAAGACAATATAACCGCTAGGGGAAGCAATAAGCTTTCATATTGCGACGCCAATACGATATACACAAATAGCAGAACTACACCGAATATAACGATGGCTTCACTACCGCGTTTCGCCTCATCAAAAGATAGCCCTTCCCAACCTATGTCATAGCCTTTGGGTAACGTTGCTGCGGCGACTTCTTCTACCGCTTTAATGGCTTCGGCAGAGGTGTAGCCTTTTGCGGGTTCCGCTCGAATGGCTGCAGAGGTGTACAGGTTGTATCGAGTGATTTCATTTGGCCCTTGCGTTTTAATTAGCTTCATAAACGCAGAGTAAGGCACCATTTCACCTTCCTCGTTCTTAACGTAGTAGTCCATTAAATCGCTAGGGTAACGACGATACTCTGGGGCACTTTGGGTATACACCTTGTAGAAGTTATTGAAACGGGTAAAGCCTTGCTCGTAGGTACTACCAATCAAAATGTTAAGGTTTTCCATTGCCTTACCAATTGATACACCCTTTTGCATCGCTGCTTGATTATCTATTTCAATTTTATATTGCGGATAATTAGCCGCGTAGAAAGTAAATAGCCCTTTGAGCTCTTTACGTTTTGACAGTTCATCCATAAAGGATTGGTTTATTTCATCAAACTCTTGGTAGTCCGTCGTGTTCGTTTTATCGAGCAAACGGAATGAAAGCCCTGATGAGGCGCCATAGCCAGGCACTACAGGGGGCTCGAAGTATTCAACCACAGCGCCAAGGTGATGGGTCTTAGCCTCAAGTTCTTCAATGATTTCCTGTACCGTCTGGTCTCTATTTGCCCAGTCTTTAAGGTTAATTAGACAAGTACCCGCATTAGAACCTCGCCCTTCCGTTAAGATTTCATAACCTGCAAGTGAAGAAACCGATGACACCCCTTCTACATCAAGAGCAAGGGTTTGGAGTTCTCGCGCCACCTCATTTGTTACTTCAAGGGTACTTCCTGGAGGAGTTTGAATAATGGCGTAAATTTGCCCCTGATCTTCTCCAGGAATAAAACCTGTAGGAAGAATGTGGTTAAAACCAATCGTGCCTGCGACAAACGCAAAGAGCGACAGAATAGTCACCACGCGACGGGTTACTAACGCTTTAATAATGTTAGTGTAACCACCGGTGAGCTTGTCAAACCAACGATTAAATACATCAATAAGCTTACTGATTGGCGTGGCTTTTTTGGTATGTGTATGCGGATTTTTAAGCAGCATCGCGCACAACACTGGCGTTAATGAAAGCGCTACAATACAAGAAATGATAATAGACGATGCCATGGTGATAGAGAATTGACGATAAAAGACGCCCACCGGCCCAGTCATAAACACTAAAGGCACAAATACTGCTGTCATCACAAGCGTGATAGCAATAATAGCGCCGCCCATTTCACCTAATACCTGCTGCGTCGCCATATAAGGCGTCAAGCTAGCGCTCTCTTCCATTTTTGCATGCACAGCTTCGACGATAACAATGGCGTTATCTACCACTATCCCGATAGCCAATACCAACGCGAAAAGGGTGATCAAGTTAATGTTTACACCCGTTGCTTGCATACAAAAAAAGGTACCGATTAAGGATACCGGGACGGCCAATAAGGGAATTAAGGTGGAACGCCAGTCTCCCAAAAAGATGAAAACCACCAGCGAGACTAAGATAAACGCTTCAAATAAGGTATGCAGTACCTGTTCTATTGATGCATCGAGAAACTTAGACACGTCATAGTTAATTTCGTATTTCATGCCTTCAGGGAAGGTTTCTTCAAGCTCTGCCATTTTAGCTTTTACTTGAGATATCACTTCATTAGCGCTACTGCCGTAGTTTTGCTTTAACACGATTGCCGCAGAAGGATATCCATCTTTATTTGAATAGATATCGAAAAACTCACTGCTAAGCTCTACGTCCGCTATATCACTTAATTTAAGCAGTTTGCCGTCACTATCCGCTCTGATAATGATATTTTTATATTCATCAGGCTCGTCATACCGACCTTCGTAAACAAGCACATATTCTTTAGACTGCGCACTTATTCCCGAGCTTCGTCCGAGTCGGCCTGGACGACCAATAAGGCTTTGCTCATCAATCGACTCCATCACTTCATCGACTGAAATGTTATACGCTCGCATGCGATCTGGCTTTAACCATATGCGCATAGCATACTGACGACTACCCAATATTTTAGCGCTGGCAATACCGTTAACACGCTGTATTTCTGGTATAACGTTGATGTTCGAGTAGTTATAAAGGAACTTCTCATCGGCGTCTTCGTCTGTGCTGTACACGTTGATGTACATCAACATGCTTGGCTGCACCCTTTGAAGTACCACCCCCTCTAGTTGTACCAACTGCGGGAGCCGGTTCATTATCTGGTCAAGCCGCGTTTTCACGTTTATTAACGCTTGGTTAGGGTCTACATCCAAGTCAAAAATAACTTGGATAGTAGCTTCACCGGCACTTGTGGCATCAGACACAATGTACTTCATGCCCGGCACACCATTTATTGAACGCTCAATGGTTACCAAGGATGACTTTACAAGTACATCAGCACTTGAACCAGGGTATGCCAAAGAAATTAGAACCCTGGGAGGAGCGATATCTGGAAATTGAGAAGTAGGCAAGGTAAAAACTGAAAGCGCGCCTAAAAAGATAATCATAAGGGATAGCATGATCGCCATCACCGGACGTTTAATAAATACACCAAACATACTAAATCCCCTACTCTGCCTGAAGTGCTAGTTCAGCTAACGTATCGTCAGATGAAATAAGGTTTGGCTTAATGCGATCGCCATTACTTACTCGTCTCAAACCCTCAAGAAGAATTGTGTCATCTTCTTTCAGCCCTTCTGATACCAAGAAGATGTGAGGTAACTCAGCTGCAATCTCTATATGTCGTGTGGTAAGGGTATTGTCAGCATCTAGAACATATACATAGTTCTGATCCAATATTTGAAAAGTCGCCTTTTGGGGAATGACAAGCGCGTTTGGATAATCGACGTCGACGAGTATGTTACCGGTTTGTCCATGTCGTAACATTTCATCAGGGTTAGGAAATGACGCTCGCATTTCGATAGTGCCAGTATGATTATCAAAATCGGCTTCAATGGTATCTATAACGCCTTTGTAAGGGTAAATCGTACCGTTTGCGAGTTTTAACCGAACGCTCGTCCCCTCATTAGCTTTCCCGCTTTGAACATAATCTAGGTATTCGGACTCTGGTACATTGAAGTAAACCCACATTTGACTTAAATCAGACATGGTTGTGAGAAGCTCCCCCTCATCGAGCAGACTGCCTGTTCTTGCTTCTAGATGGTCCATCTTACCGGTAAAGGGCCGCTTTAATATCAGTGAATGCCAAATGTGCTTCTGCTAGTTCAACTTCAGCCTGCGCTTTTTGATACTCGGCTTCCACAACAGCAAGCTCGTTAGGTGACACTATATTTTGGTCAACTAGCGACTTGGTGTTTTTGAACTCCATTTGCACAGCTTTTGCCTCTGCCTTAGCTCGCTTAAGCTCTGCTTCGTAGATAGTAGGCACTATTTTAAACATAGGTTTTCCCTTCTCTACGGTCTGACCTTCATCAACGAAAGTAGAGGCAAGGTACCCTCTTTCCATAGCCCTTAGTTCAATGTGCTGAATGGCGCGGATTTGACTGACATACTCCTTAACAAGAACTGTATCTTTGCTTATTGGGTGCGAGACATTGAATTCTAGCGGGCCGCTATGGTGAGCTTCGTGCTCTTGATGACCACACCCAGTTAAAATAATGGTAAGAATACTTGCTGCTAAAAGCGTTTTTTTGCTCATAATTTTTAAATCGTTCTTATAGGTGTTACCTATACACAGGCAACAGCATTAGTACGGCATAGCGAGTAACTCACTAAAAGGTGTCGTATACCATTCAGCTTTGCTAGCACACGGGCTCTACTACCGCTCGGGGCTTTTCTATCACTCAGCGATGCACGCACGAATATAACCAGCCCTGAAGAGAACTGACGTTTGTGAAAATTTTAAAATTGCAGGGCTTTACTCTTGCATCCAAAGACAAGAGAAAAAGCTTAAACAGCAGGTGGCGCTCTTGTAAGTGGGGTGACGTAGCTCTTTTTAGACCAAGAGACTAAATACGGGAGAGGGTTTTCACTAAGTGAACTAATAATCGCAGCGTTACCAAACGTATTGATAACGGACAAAAATAGGTCGTCTTGTCCATTTTCTTCTGCGCTACTTTCTATTGATAGGGTCGAGACGGATGCATCAAGCTGATGCTTAAACGAGATGGGCTTAATATCTTGTTTAATCGTAAGCAAGCACGTAAACAATAACAGCGCTAAACCGTAGCAAAAGCGTTGAGTATTTATGTGTTGGAAATTCACCAGTTTACTTCCAATGCTAGGCTTCAATGATATCAAGCAATGACAATGGCGCGAAATGCTACACAGTCCCCTTTTTTTTGACAACAGGCTTTGAATTGAATGCGTTAATATAAACAAAAAGAGCGCTGAATAGCGCCCTTTGTAATAAACAAGTTAAGAAAAAGTCTAGGCTTTAGAAGCTTGGTAAATACCTTCAATCGCTTTATCTAGTGTTGCTTCAAACTCTTCTTGAGATTGCTGTGCAGATACACCTTCGGTTAAAGCGCGAGAGAAACTCGCAATCATACCTTGGTTTTCAGCAAGCTTAGCATTAGCGTCATCACGGCTGTAGCCGCCAGAAAGCGCAACCACTTTAAGTACGCGAGGGTGATCAACAAGTTCTTTATAAAAGTTAGCTTCAGTTGGTAGCGTTAGCTTAAGCATCACTTCCTCACCTTCGCTAAGAAGATTAAGCTGGGTTAAAATTTCTAGCTTAAGTAGTGCTTCTGCTTCTGCTTTTTGCGGGCTGTGAATATCTACTTCTGGCTCGATAATAGGAACAAGGCCAGCCCCTAGAATTTGCTTACCTACTTCAAATTGCTGAGCAACAACATCTTTAATGCCTTGGTGATTAGCAAGCTTTACAACACTGCGCATTTTAGTGCCAAACACGTCTTGCGCTACGGCTTTTGCTAATAGTGCATCAAGCCCTGGCATAGGCTTCATCACTTGAACACCATTGCTTTCATCAGCTAACCCTTTATCCACTTTCAAAAAAGGAATAACACGCTTTTTCTGCCACAAAAAGTGTGCAGAAGACATGCCTTCTATTTCTCTATCAAGGGTGTTTTCAAACAAGATTGCGCCTAGAACGCGCTCGCCGCTAAAAGGTGTGCTGGTGATAATGCGCGTACGCATTTCGTGAACAAGGTTAAACATCTCTTCGTCTGAGCTGTATTCAGACTCTTCGATGCCATATAAGCGTAACGCTTTAGGGGTACTACCGCCGCTTTGATCTAACGCTGCAATAAAACCGGTTTGCGTCTTCAGTTTATCCAGCATTGCCTGCTGAGCTTGTGATGCCATTGCAACACTCCTTTTGTATTATACTGCCTTTATAGGCAGGTGTAGGGTTTATTGTTATACCAATTCTATTAAAGATCTGTTTGTCTCAGACACGGCGTGCCGGTACCTAAAGTAAACACATCTGTAATAAAATTGGTATTTATGCCTGCGTACTTCACTGTTTCGCAGGGGTAATCGTTTCCGATTAAAAGGTCACGCTCAAAAATGCTGTTACTGAGCGTGACACCTATGGGGTAACGTTTGTACTAGGCCTTAGCTATATTGAGCTATCAGGCACTGCGTTTGTGTGCAGTGCTCAGGCTTATTTATTTTTTTCTTCTAGTACTGCTACCGCTGGTAGCGTTTTGCCTTCCAAAAACTCTAGGAACGCGCCACCACCTGTTGAAATATAAGAAACCTTATCGGCAATTCCGTATTTATCAACTGCGGCTAGTGTATCACCACCACCTGCGATTGAGAATGCGTCGCTTGCAGCAATCGCTTCAGACAGCGCCTTTGTTCCAGCACTGAACTGTTCAAATTCAAATACGCCTACAGGGCCATTCCATACTATGGTGCCGGCATTTTTAATGATATCTTCAAGGGCTTTTGATGAATCTGGGCCAATATCAAAAATCATATCGTCATCGGCAACATCGCTTACCACTTTAAGCGTAGCTTCAGTGTTCTCATCAAACGCCTTGCCTACCACTACGTCAGTCGGCACTGGAATATTACCGCCATTAGCCTGCGCTTCATTCATAAGCTGCGTAGCTTGCTCAGTTAGGTCCATTTCAACCAGCGACTTACCTACATTGTGCCCTTGCGCTGCAATAAAGGTATTGGCAATACCGCCACCAACAATAAGCTGATCTACTTTTTCAGCTAGCGTTTTAAGCACGGTAAGCTTAGTCGATACTTTAGAACCACCCACAATGGCAACCATTGGGCGCTTCGGATTATCTAGCGCCTTACCCAGTGCATCTAATTCTGCAGCAAGTAATGGGCCAGCACAGGCTTTTGGCGCGAATTTAGCAACGCCATGGGTAGACGCTTGTGCGCGGTGCGCCGTGCCAAATGCATCCATTACAAAAATATCGCAAAGTGCGGCGTACTGTTTAGATAACGCTTCGTCGTCTTTCTTTTCGCCCTTATTAAAACGGACGTTTTCAAGGATAACCAATTCGCCGTCTGCAAGCTCAACACCGTCTAGGTAGTCTTTAACTAGCTTCACAGGGACGTCTAGGGCGTCATTAAGATAATCAACAACAGGTTGAAGAGAGAATTCGTCTGCAGGCTCGCCTTCTGTAGGACGGCCAAGATGAGACATCACCATAACGGCCGCACCTGCGTCTAGGGCTGCTTTAATCGTAGGAATAGATGCTTTGATACGGGCATCAGAGGTAACTTTGCCGTCTTTTACCGGCACGTTTAAATCTTGTCTAATTAGTACGCGCTGACCGTTTAAGGCCATGTCGCTCATGCTTGGAATTGCCATTGTCTTTCCTATGTTAATTTAAATTCAGTAGAGCGTGCGTTTAAAAGCACGCTCAAATTAACTGTGAAAGCTGCGCGGGCTGTGCTACCAGCCCTGGCAGCATCAATGCGTTATTTTGCGTCGAACATCACTTTTGCTGTGTCGAGCATACGGTTTGCAAAACCCCATTCGTTGTCACACCACACCAGTGTTTTTACTAGTTGCTTATGACTGACTCTTGTCTGTGTACCATCTACAATACACGAGTGGGGGTCGTGATTGAAATCTACCGACACCAAAGGCTCTTCGGTGTAATCGAGTATGCCTTGTAATCGCCCTGCTTTCGCATTGCGAAGGGCTTGGTTAACTTGCTCAATGGTTACCTTAGATTGAAGCGTTACGCTTAAGTCCATGGCAGTAACATTGATAGTAGGCACACGAACGGCAATGGCTTCAAACTTACCCGCAAACTTAGGCAGAATGCGCTCTATACCCGCAGCAAGACGTGTATCAACAGGTATAATTGACTGACTGGCCGCACGGGTTCTGCGCAAATCTTCGTGATAAGCATCGATAACCTGCTGGTCGTGCATAGACGCGTGAATGGTTGTTATCGTACCACTTTCAACACCGAATGCCGCATCTAGCGCTTGAATGACAGGAACAATGCAGTTTGTGGTGCACGAACCGTTAGAGACTAATTTTTGTTCACTGGTCAACGTGTCTTCGTTGGTCCCAAAAATGACCGTATTGTCTAAATCTGGTGAACCGGGTGAAGAGAAAAGTACTTTGCCAGCGCCTGCATCTAAATGCGCTTGCCCCGACGCTCTGTCATCAAACTTTCCCGTACACTCAAGCACAATATCAACGCCTAAGTCTCTCCACGGAAGCTCTTTAATATCACTTATTGCAAGCAAAGCAATATCATCACCCGCTACATTTAGCGTATTGTTTTCTAAGGCCACATCAAAACGGAACCGCCCGTGGGCGGTGTCGTATTTAAGTAAATGTGCAATGCCTTCGGGTTTAGCAATGTCGTTAATGGCCACCACGTTGAATTCGTTATTGCGCCCACTTTCATAAAGCGCGCGCAATACGTTACGACCAATACGACCAAACCCATTTATGGCAATATTTACCATAGGCTTATCTATTACCTCTTACAGAGACAGTGCAGCCTCTACTACAGCGTCAGTGGTAATGTTGAAGTGCTTAAATAGGTCGCCTGCAGGTGCAGACTCACCAAAGGTGTCCATACCTACGATAGCGCCGTTAAAGCCAACGTACTTGTACCAGCTGTCTTTAGACAAGGCTTCAACCGCTACGCGTTTTACAACACTAGACGGCAGTACGCTTTCTCGGTAGTCAGCCGACTGACGATCAAAAACATCAGTAGATGGCATAGATACTACGCGAACGGCTTTGCCTTGCTCGGTTAGTTTGGCTGCGGCTTCAACGGCTAGCTGAACCTCAGAACCAGTACCGATAAGAATAAGCTCTGGCGTACCTTCACAGTCTTTAAGTACGTAACCGCCTTTCGCGATATCAGCCACTTGTTGAGCCGTTCTTTCTTGCTGCGCTAAGCCTTGACGTGTGAAGATTAGTGTTGTTGGGCCGTCAGTGCGCTCAATGGCAGACTTCCACGACACAGCAGACTCAACCTGATCACAAGGGCGCCAGTTATCAAGGTTAGGCGTTGCACGTAGCGCAACCACCTGCTCCACCGGCTGGTGAGTTGGGCCGTCTTCACCCAGACCAATCGAGTCGTGGGTATAAACGAAAATAGCAGGCTGCTTCATAAGCGCCGCCATGCGTACCGCATTACGTGCATATTCCATAAACATTAGGAAGGTTGCGCCGTAAGCTTTAAAGCCACCGTGAAGGGTAATACCGTTCATCATGGCAGACATACCAAACTCACGCACACCGTAGTATATGTAGTTACCTGATGCATCGTTCGCTTCAACACCTTTACTGCCTTCCCAAATAGTCAGGTTAGAACCTGCAAGGTCGGCAGAGCCACCTAATAGCTCAGGTAGCAGCGGACCAAATGCGTTTAGCGCATTTTGCGACGCTTTACGCGAAGCAATGTTTTGTGGGTTAGCTTGAAGTTCAGCGATGATAGCGTCTGCTTTGTCGCTGAAATCTGCTGGCAGTTCGCCATTTACACGGCGTTTGAATTCTGCTGCAAGCTCTGGATAAGCGGCTTCGTATGCTGCGAAAGCATCGTTCCACGCGCTTTCCGCTTTTGAGCCTTTGTCTTTACCATCCCAGCCCGCGTAGATATCGTCTGGAATTTCAAATGCGCCGTGGCTCCAACCAAGCTTCTCACGCGTAGCAACAATTTCATCATCGCCAAGCGGTGCACCGTGGCAAGACTCAGTACCTTCTTTATTAGGCGAACCAAATCCAATGGTGGTTTTACAGCAAATTAGCGTTGGTTGCGTTGTATTCGCTTGCGCTTTTTCGATTGCGGCTTTCACTTGCTCAGCATCGTGACCGTCAACACCTTCAATCACTTCCCAGCCGTAGCTCTTGAAGCGCGCTGGTGTGTCGTCGGTGAACCAACCTTCTACTTCACCGTCAATTGAAATGCCGTTGTCGTCCCAAAATGCGATGAGCTTACCAAGACCAAGCGTACCGGCTAGTGAACACGTCTCATGAGAGATACCTTCCATCAAGCAGCCGTCGCCTAAGAATGCATAGGTGTGATGATCAACAATAGTGTGACCGTCTTTGTTGAATTGTGCTGCTAGCACTTTTTCAGCAAGCGCCATACCCACTGCATTGCTAATACCCTGACCTAGCGGGCCAGTAGTAGTTTCAACACCTGGCGCATAGCCATACTCTGGGTGGCCTGGGGTTTTAGAGTGAAGCTGACGGAAGTTCTTTAACTCTTCAATAGGCAGTTCGTAGCCTGAAAGGTGAAGCAAAGAATACAACAGCATCGAGCCGTGACCATTTGAAAGCACAAAGCGATCGCGGTTAGCCCAAGACGGGTTAGCAGGATTGTGTGATAAGAAATCACCCCATAGTACCTGCGCGATGTCAGCCATCCCCATTGGGGCGCCTGGGTGACCTGATTTAGCTTGTTGAACAGCATCCATGCTTAGTGCACGGATAGCATTGGCGAGTTCACGACGAGAGGGCATGTTGTCTCCTGATTTATTTTGTATCTTTTGTTTCGTATCTTAGCGGGCTAGGCAAGCTAGACGAGCGTAGAGGTAAGGCGTTCGCTCCACTTCTTTATACGAATGAATGTGGCATTATTCTTACCTATGCCACCTAACAGTTCAATGGGTTTTCATTGCCAATAGTGAAAGTAATAGTAAAAAATGGTCTATACGCTCACCAATGCGTATTAGCTCGGTAATGAAAACCCTCTTATCTTTGCCTAAGTCTTTTTATTGTATAGAAATAACCCTAATACTGATCGGGTCATGTCAACATTTCGTAACAAAGAGACTTTTAGACGTCTAGAAGTAAAGACTGGTATTTATAACTTGTTTTAGTACAATATACGACTATTTTGATAATTTAACGCTTACGGAGCATTTATGGCCACGCATTTATTCACATCCGAGTCAGTGTCTGAAGGACATCCGGACAAAATTGCTGATCAGATCTCAGATGCGGTTCTTGACGCTATTTTAGAACAAGATCCTCGCGCTCGGGTGGCCTGCGAAACGTATGTAAAAACCGGTATGGTTTTAGTAGGTGGTGAAGTAACCACTTCAGCGTGGGTAGACATTGAAGAGCTTACCCGCAACACCGTAAAAGAAATCGGCTATACCCATTCAGATATGGGCTTTGATGCTGACTCATGTGCGGTATTAAATGCCATTGGTAAACAGTCTCCTGACATCAATCAAGGTGTTGATAGAGCAAGCCTTGAAGAGCAAGGTGCAGGTGACCAAGGCTTAATGTTTGGTTACGCCAGCGATGAAACAGACGTTTTGATGCCGGCACCTATTACGTACTCTCACCGTCTTGTGCAAAAGCAAGCCGAAGTACGCAAGTCTGGTAAGCTAGACTGGTTACGCCCGGACGCAAAAAGCCAAATTACCTTCAAGTACGAAAACGACAAGCCTGTGGGTATTGACGCTGTTGTACTTTCAACGCAGCACTGCGATTCAGTAAGCACTGAAACGGTTCGCGAAGCGGTAATGGAAGAAATCATTAAGCCAGTGCTACCAAGTGAATGGATTGATGGCAATACACGTTTTCACATTAACCCCACGGGCCGATTTGTTATTGGTGGTCCAATGGGCGACTGCGGCTTAACAGGTCGTAAAATCATTGTAGACACATATGGTGGTATGGCTCGTCACGGCGGTGGTGCGTTCTCTGGTAAAGATCCATCTAAGGTAGACCGCAGCGCAGCCTACGCAGGCCGTTATGTTGCCAAGAACATTGTTGCGGCAGGTCTTGCAAAGCGTTGTGAAATTCAAGTGTCTTACGCCATTGGTGTTGCAGAGCCTACGTCTATTAGCATTGATACCTTTGGAACGGGCGTTGTTGATGAGAAAACGTTAGTAGCGCTTGTGCGTGAACACTTCGACCTACGCCCTTACGGCCTTATTCAAATGCTTGACCTTGAGCGTCCTATTTATCGCCCAACGGCCGCATATGGTCACTTTGGTCGTGACGAGTTCCCATGGGAAGCAACAGACAAAGCGCAAGCGCTAAAAGCCTCACTTTAATTCAGTAGGCAATAAGCACATAGTGCAAGACGCCGCTCGGTTGACGTTTTCATTATCGTCGTACCGAGCGGCGTTTTTGTTTTTCTTCGAGACAATGCTAGCGTGCGAGGAGAAAAAGTTAACGATTCTATTTTCAACATTTATTATTTAACGCTATGATTAAATAATGTTCGCTTCGTTATTTGCTACTCACCCCTTGTAATCTAAACGCTATACAAGCAGTGGCAACACTTGGGCTCATCCATGAATGTAGTTACCAGTATTTTTCTCGCTCTCTGTATTACTGCAGCCATGATGACAACACAGGCTTTTGCAGGGACAAATGACACGCATTTCAGCCCTATTCAATTTAAAAGCAAAAAACTGGCTCGATGGCAGCTAAATAGCATGTATCGCGTACAGTCAATTACCGAAACCCATCATTACGACAGCAGTTTTGCTTACCCTGCAGGTTCACAAGGGATGATAAGTGCCAGTCGGCGTTTTGATACTTGGGTTCCGCAAAAGGTTTATGCGACGTACAAAACCAATAATACGGCGTTTCAACATTATGCAGAGTGGCTATACTTGCCACACGACGAGGGAACCTTTACCCGCTTAGGTTGGTTACTTGGTGGACGTGAGGGTTTAAACATGGCTGTTGAAATTGAACATAGGATGGTAGGGGAAGAAGAAAACATGGCGTTATCGCTTGGCGTAAACTACCTGTTTTAAAAAGTAACTTGTGACAGCTGCTCGCTTAAAAGCAAAACCTAGGTTTTAGTGAGTTCAAGGGTTTTCGCGTAGGTTTGCTGAATAATCATTGCATCTGAGCTGGCTCTGTGGCGTTTAACATCAACGTTTGCGCTCAGGCGATCCTTTACTTCATGCCACTTATCCATTTGCGCTTCAGTCAAAATATACTCTAACGCTCGACACGTGAAAGACATTTCTACTTGAGCAGCAGCATATAGCTTAATGAGCCACGGGTTATCTACTACCCACCCATCGCTGTAAGCAATGGTATTACCTAAGAAATTATTTAGCTCCATACACACGGTATAAGGCTCCTCGCCTCTCGATTCCAGCATCTGTTGCGAAATACCGTGGAGCGATTCAGCGCTTTTGTCCCAATGGACCCAAGAAGCAAAGGGCCTTAGCAATTTACACCACTTTGCACCATCATAGCGCACGATGCCTATTTCAATAGGGTAACTCGCAGCCCCAAATCCACTTGCTTCAACATCTATTATTGTAGGCAGGCTTATATTTCGCACTCATACTCCAAACCGCTATTTATCCTTGCTTGCAACACAGTCAAACAATATTCAATACGTTGGCCTTAAACACTTTAGGGCATTGAAACTGCTGAACGCCTACCAACACCTGTACGCTAAATATACAGCCAACATTATTCCTGTACGACTAATAGTAGAATCATGCCACATTGCTTCCTGTCACTGAGCGTAATACTGAATGCGCACTATTTAAAACTGTAGATAACCTCCCCTAAGTTATACTAAAGAATAATGCGTTAAAGAGAAAAATGTTCACGCATTGCTATACACTTTTATAGTGAACCCTTAGGTATCTTATTCATGCGTGTAAAGCTTTTCATATCAGTTCTCATAAGCGCTCTGTTGCTTTTCATAACGCCTCGAGCCAATAGCACCACCGAGCCTTTGATTATAGGCATTGATGCGGACTTGTCTGCCGTAGCCATTGAAGGGGGCGTAGCTATATCACGAGGCGTTGAATTAGCCGTTGATGAAATTAATGCAGCAGGTGGAATTCTTGGTCGTAAACTAAAGGTAATTTCTAAAGATCACCGAGGTAACCCTGCGCGTGGTGTATTTAATATTAACCAATTTTCTGAAATGCCACACTTACTTGCCGTGGTAGGGGGTGTTCACACACCTGTTGTTCTTGCTGAAATAGAAGTCATACACGAAAAAAACATATTAATGCTAGTACCATGGGCGGCGGGCACACCTATTGTCGATAATGATAAAACACCCAACAATGTATTTCGCGTATCGGTTCGCGATGCAGAAGCCGCAAGGGTGCTCATTGACTATGTTAAAAACATTGGCCTCTCTAACGTAGCCCTTGTCTTAGAGCGCACTGGCTGGGGTCGTTCTAATCTCGCGTCGCTCACCAAAGCCGCAAGTGAAAAAGGCATTGCGTTCACGTCAACCCACTGGATTAACTGGCAACAAAAGGATTTTTCTGAAGATATTTCTGCCATTAGAAACAACAAGGCTGAGGGCATAATTTTAGTGACGAATGTTCCTGAAGGGGTTGTGGTTCTTGATGAAATAGCAAAGCAAGAGTTAACCAAACTCCCCATAATTTCACATTGGGGTATCGCCTCTGGTCAATTTGCGTCAGCGCTAGCTAACCCGATTGGCATGTATAATATCTCTGTGCTCCAAACTTTTCACTTCAGCCATCAAAAAAATAGCCAATCGAAACAACTGTTAGAAGCCTACTACAATAAATATGGCTTAGTAGATAGTCAGGCTATTGGCGGTGTTACAGGGCTAGCTCATGCTTATGATTTAATTCATTTGATCGCTGCGGCTGCCGATAAAGCTGGTAGTATAGAAATTGATAAATTGCGCAGTGCCCTTGAATCTTTGCAGAACGTTTCAGGCGCCGTTAAACACTATGACGCCCCATTTACAAAAGAAAGGCATGATGCACTTTGGTCAAAGGATTATTTTATGACGAAGTATAATGATAAAGGCCACTTGGTAACAATAGGCCAAAAATAATGCAACACAAGCCAACAAGGTTACGCTCTTTACTACTTTCAAGCATGATACCTCGACTAGCATTGTTAATAGCAGTGCTGTCTGTAATGCTATTTGGGCTTTCTTTTCACTTTATCATTAAGCAAGCAGATGAACTTCAGCGTCAGTCGATAAGTGGATTAGAGCAGGACATTAACTACATTGTTAGTGATACCACTCGACAACTTGCTGACCTTGCTGCAAACGACATCATTATCAACGCGCTTGTCGATATAGAGCGCCGTGATAGTTATCTGCCAATGTTCTTTCGCTCGTTAAATTTAACGCAGGCGAAAAGCGTAGAGTTTGCACTATTTGATTTTGCGGGAAACCGAGTTATCGATAAAAACTGGAATGCAACTATTCCTGAATCGCTAAGCAGTGCATGGCGACAACAGACGTTAGGCTCATCGAATACGTTCTCTTCTGTATCACAGTATGGTGTACTTATTAGTGTTCCAGTGCTTCTTAAAGGGGTTGCCGAAGGTGCACTGGTCATGTACGTTGATAGCTTACAATCATTATTAGCGCCTTACCCTCGTTTAACAAATCAGCTTGTCACAGATTCAACTGGCCACGTGCTGTTTAGCAGCGAACCAACCCTTATTGCACCCGGCTCAAATTTTTCTAATTTCAACAATAGCGGGTACGCTATAACGCGGGCAAACTGGAAAAATCTAACGCTATACAGCGTTAAGCCCACAATAACAGCGTACCGGGAAATGGCGTGGACCGGCATTGTTTTGTTAGCCATGATTGCAGGCTTCATATTTATTATTTTGCACATGGTTAGCATGACAGGTACATTAGCTGAACGCACGCTCTCTAAGCTTTACGAAGATATCAAAAACAGCCTTAACAGCAATAGCAATGCGCCTTTGCGCGATGACCAACAGCTTGAAGCGCAAGAGCTTTCCGACATTCGTAAAGCGTTTGACAAGCTAATTTGGGACCTCACCGAAGTCTCTCTTTCAAATGAACAATTTTCTAATGTTCTTGAGTCAATGGGCGACATGTTAGTTGTTGTCGATCAAAATCAAGAAGTCTTGCTTTCGAACAAACGGTTTGATGATTTTTGCGATGACCAATATGGCGAAAAGCAAGGTATCCTTAAATTTATCATGCAAAAGCTGGGATCGACTCAAAGCAATGAGCTAAAACACTTTTCGGTTAGCACAGGACAAGAGCGGTTCGTTCGTTGGACAAAAACCTCTCTTGCTGATGCGAATGGCAACATTCGCGGCGATATTTTTGTAGGTAGTGATGAAACCGAGCAGCGTTCGTTAGAAAGCCACGTAAAAGTGCTTACCCACGCAATGGATGAAGCCACCGTATCCATTATCATTTCTGATATCAAACGCGTTGGTCAGCCTATTATCTATGTAAATAGTGCATTTGAAGAGCTAACTGGCTACACCCGCGAAGAAATCATCGGGCATAATTGCCGTTCTATGCAGGGAGAGGAAACCAATGAAAAGACCATTGACTGCATTCGCAAAGCTATCGCTACCCGAGAGCCCATAGAAACCACATTATTGAACTATAAAAAAGACGGCACCAAGTTCTTTAATCGCCTAAACCTGACTCCCGTTAAAACTAACGGTGAAATAACTCATTACATCGGGTTTCAGCAAGATGTAACCCAGCAGCGTCAAACTGAACAATACCTTCAGGAAGCAAGAGAGAAAGCGGAAGAGTCTGCGCGCCTCAAGTCTAGCTTTTTGGCAAGTATGAGCCATGAAATCCGTACACCTATCCACGGCATTTCTGGCGTACTACAACTGTTAGCGAGTTCAGAACTTACCGGGGAACAAAAACATTACTTGTCTTTGGCTAAATTTAGTATTCAGGGATTGTTGCACATCGTAAACGATATTTTGGATTTCTCTAAAATTGAAGCAGGTCAGCTTCAAATAGAAGAGAGCCCGTTTGATATCTTGGAGTCTCTGGAAAATTTACAAAGCCAGTACGCCATACTCTGCCAAGAAAAAGGGCTAGAGCTACACTTCCACTTTGACTTACAAGGCTACCATGTCGTTCAAGGTGATGATGTTCGATTTAGACAAATTCTTTCAAACTTACTTGGTAACGCCGTCAAATTCACCGATACAGGCTACATTGAGGTAACTACCTGTATTGAGAAAAAACCCGACAATACCCTTCGTCTATTATGCAGCGTAAAAGATACAGGTATCGGAATAGCACAAGATAAGCAGAGCACTATCTTCGATGTATTTACGCAAGAAGACCTTTCTACTACTCGCAAGTTTGGTGGAACCGGCCTTGGCCTTTCTATAAGTAAACAGCTGTGCGGGCTTATGGGCGGCGACATCAAACTTGAAAGTGTTAAAGGTAACGGCAGCATTTTTTCGTTCACTATTCAATTAGAAGAGGCCGACGAAAGCCTGATAAAACCGATACATTACAACAACGCGTCGAAAACCGTGAAAGGCAAGAAGCGTAAAGTGCTCATTGTAGAAGACAATGATATTAACCAGGTAATTGCAAAGCAGCACCTTAGCAATCACACCACGTTAAGTGCAAAGTCGGGTGTTGAGGCCCTGCAAGCTTTGAACAAAATGAAGGTTACCTTCGACGTTATCTTGATGGATTGCCAAATGCCCGAAATGGATGGGTTTGAAGCCACCAAGCGCATTAGAAATGGCGAAGCCGGCTCTCGATATTTGAATGTCCCCATCATAGCCCTTACGGCTAATGCCATGAAAGGTGACAAAGAGCGCTGCGTAAGCGCTGGGATGGACGATTATTTAAGTAAGCCTTTTGACGCCGAAGACCTTACCGACAAAGTGGAACGTTGGGCAAGTATTGAGAAAGACCAAGAAGCGAACGCCGTACATTAGTGCCGTGGTAATAAATTTAGGCCGTTAAATGCCTTTGCAAGTGTGCCAACTTCCCTCAAACAGATTTGTTTATTGCGCTTGTTCGTGGCTGCCATGATGTATTGCAATTTCGCCTTAGCGGAAGAAGTACTGCGTTATAATATAGGTACTTCTGGCAGCTCCCCCCCTATGAAAATGCTATTAACGAAAATCGAGCAGGCATTTTAGTTGAAAACCTGCCGCTTATTATGGATAGGGCGGGATTAAAAATAGAATATGACAAACCTTTAGGTAATGGCCTTTCGACTTGAAAGTTGTAAAAAGACCGGAAGTTTCACGGTTTGAATAAGTAAACAGAGGCAAACTAGCCCCATGCCAACCCACCCTACCGGCTTAAACGCTTCGCCAATAAGAAATATGGCAAATAGCGTTGCAACAAGAGGCTCAATGAGGGTAATAAGGGTGGCCTTACTTGCTTGTGTGGTACGCAGACCATACCCAAAAAGAAGGTACCCTAAAAACATAGGCACCACAGCCATATATAGCGAAACGCTCGTGTTGATAGTACTTTCAAACACATTCTGACCGGTAAAATAAAGCGACGGTAATAATACTAATGCAGCGCACCCGAAAAGCCCGGCCATTGAGGAAGTCGAATTTGCGCCTGTCTCAATTAACTGCTTAGCAGCCCACGAGTAGCCTGCATAGGTTAAACCTGCAACTAGGCCTAATACAACGCCTAATGTTTGATGACGCTGTGCTTCTAACAACCCGAGGGTTTCAGTAGACCTCCCTGCCGCTAATAGTGCAATACCGATGGCGCCTATCACGAAGCTAACAGCCCACTTAAAAGATACCGGCTTTTTGCTGATAACGCGTTCCAAAACAGCAGCAAATAGCGGCGCACTGGCAATTGAGACTACGGTACCTATTGCAACGCCAGATAATCGCATCGCGCTATAAAACGCAAGCGGATATACAGCCACGCATACGCTTCCAAACACCAGCACCCAAGGCCTAGAAAATAGAATATGTGCATCGCGAACCAAGGCCCTGTGGGCACTCACACACAACAAAATGCCCCCTACTCCCATAGCAAACGCACCAATAGCGAGGGGGCTTATCTCGGGGGCGAATTGCGCCGCAGTTCCGGTTGTTCCCCATAAAAAACTGGCGATAACGATAGCAATAATGCCCTTTAACCCGTCGTCCACGCTTGAAACTTTCTTCACTTCTGATGCTCCTGACAGATATTCCTGATAGATACCACTTGCTTTATAGCCCTGCTTACTAACTGTGTAATAGCCAAGCTAGTGCAAAGTTCTATTCATCGCTACGCCAAGTTTATTTAGCGTGACAACTTACTTAAACATGATCATACGTGGATTGTTTCCATTGTATTTAGCTTGATAGACGCTTTTTTTGACCTTTTAGACGCAAGTTCACTACTGCGTCCAGCCAACACCAAGATTAACATTACTATTACAATTAAAATACACATCAAGATATTCGACTAAAGTTGAAATATTTATTCTAGTATCTATGGAAAATCCCCCGCTTTTTGCCACATTACGCCCTTGCCTAATAACAAAATAGAAACAACCAACCTGGATGGACTTATGTTTAAACTAGAAAATTCGTCGTTTCGACGAAGCACAGTAAGCATTGCGGTAATGAGTTTACTTAGCTCTGGCGCAATAGCACAGGACACAAAACAAGCAGACGATGACGACTTCGAGCAAATTATTGTTACAGCAACGAAGCGTGCAGAATCCATTGAAGACATTCCGTTTTCCATTAACGCTCAAACACAGCGTGACTTCGAGCGCAGTGGTGCTGGAAATCTTGAAGATGTAGCAAGAAACGTAGCAAGCGTATCCATTCAAAACCTTGGACCGGGTCAGAGTCAAGTGTCTATGCGTGGTGTATCGGCAGGGCAAATCGTTCGCGATCAG
Organism: Alteromonas infernus; assembly: GCF_902705815.1. Classification (NCBI taxonomy): domain Bacteria; kingdom Pseudomonadati; phylum Pseudomonadota; class Gammaproteobacteria; order Alteromonadales; family Alteromonadaceae; genus Alteromonas; species Alteromonas infernus. The sequence goes on along the minus strand of NZ_CACSIG010000017.1, from coordinate 255,090 downwards.
CCCGGCGTTAAAGAGCAGGTAGGTGTGTATCTAGATGAAAGCGTGATCTCGCTATCTCTATTCACGCCGGATCTCGATCTTTTTGATCTTAACCGTATTGAAACGCTGCGCGGCCCACAAGGCACATTGTTTGGCTCGGGTTCTATTGGCGGTACCCTTCGATACATTACCAACCAGCCTGAATTAGACACCTTTGAAGGTAAATTTGAAGCAAACTTAAATACAGTGACCGATGGCGGCGTAGGCGGACACGTGAAAGGTATGGTTAACCTACCCATCTCAGATACCATCGCTATGCGCGCTGTAGTGTATCGCACAGACTACGCGGGTTTTATTGATGCTTATGGCGAAAATGGCGCGTTTAAAGAAGACGTTAATGACGGCGATAGAACCGGCGGTCGCGTTGCCTTCGTGATAGCGCCAAATGATAAATTAACCATTACTCCACGACTTATTTTCCAAGAACTGGAAATGAATGGATTTAACCGTCAAGAAGTGTATAACCTGTTTGATAACCCTTATACCACCTCACGACCCACTGTCGAATTTGATGAGCGTGAGCAATATTTATTGCTCGATGAAGGCTTCTCCGATGACACCTTTATTGCTGACGTAACCGCTGAATATCAAGCTGATATTGCCGATTTCACCTTTGTTTACAGCTACACCGACCGCGATATCCTGGTTAGTCGCGACGCCAGCGCCCTATCAGGCTCGGTTAGTATCGACCTAGGCTTTCCAGATGAAGCGGTATTATTGCCATCGAACTTATTGGATAGAACAGAAGTAGAACAGGACACCTTTGAGCTTCGCGCTGCGTCTAACGATGATGGTGCGCTAGACTGGCTTGTTGGTGCATTTTACTCGTCTACCGAGCGCGTGTACGATCAATCACTTCCAACCCCTAGGTACGACGCGTTCACTGATGCAACGTTAGGCGAAGGCACTTCGGCGGCTGTAGCAAACGGCTTTGAAGCAGATTCGCCATACAACGCTTACCTACCTTACGACTTAAAACAGCTGGCGGTATTTGGTGAAGTAAATTATCAGGTTAATGATGACTTCAAAATGACCGTTGGCTCGCGTTTTTACGATTACGAAGAAGAGCGACAATTTATCTCTGGCGGTTTGTTTGCTAACGGCGATAACCAAACCGACGCAACAGAATCAGACGGCTTTACGTCTCGCGTAATTGGCCAGTACAGCCTGAACGACAACGTGAACTTTAATGCTCAGGTGTCACAGGGCTTTAGACTTGGCGGCGTTAATGACCCGCTAAACCGCAGCTTGTGTACCGACCAAGATGAAGCCATCTTTGGTTCATTCCAAGACTATGACGATGAAAAGCTTACTAACTATGAGATTGGTATGAAATCATCAGGTCGTGGATGGACGGCTAATATCTCGGCTTTCTATAACGATATCGAAGATCTTCAAGTTACGTTAGATGCGGGGTCTTGTTCTTCACGGGTCTCGTTTAACGTACCTGAAGCCCTCACCCAAGGTATTGAATTTGAACTTACCCGCCAGTTTACCGAGCAACTATTCTTCTCGTTAACCGGTAGCATCATCGAAGCTGAGTTCGACTCAACGGTGGTTGATGGCGACGGTGCGGTACTTGGTGGTGTAGAAAAAGGGAATCGTTTAGCGTCAGTACCTGAAGAAAGCTTCGCTATCGCGTTTACTTACGATTTAGCGCAGCCTTTATTCTCATCAAATGCGACCTATTTCCAAGGTTCGTATCAATATGTGGGCGATCGTATAACCCAACCAAGCGACCAAGTTGCGGGCGCGGGCACTTTCACATCAGGGCTTGCCTTTGGCGGAGCTACAGGTAGCGAAACAACGGAATTAGATTTGTTGTTAGACGACTACGGCACGCTGAATATGAGCTTTGGCTTAACGTACGATGATTACGAAATCTTAGTCTACGCTAACAACCTGTTCGACGAGAACGCACTGTTGTCGTTTGATAGAGAACGTGGTGGTCGTGCACGCCTTGGCTTTACCACTAACCAGCCTCGCACTGTAGGCGCAACCTTCCGTTATTTCTTCTAGTTACGGATGAATAAACGCTTTGCCTGGAGGTATGCGCCTTCAGGTAAAGCGTTCACCTGAAAGCTAAATAACAAAAGCGTCAATAAACGCTATCTTGGAAAAGAGTGGAGTTGGCCGTAAGCCGGGTTCTGTCGTGGGCAACCATTCCTCTAGATCAGCAATCGCTCACTGATTCAAGCAACCTACCCGATCCCCATGCGGGCCACACGTTGAGGGATCCTATTTGGTCTTGCTCCGGGTGGAGTTTACCTTGCCACACTCTGTTACCAGAGGTGCGGTGCGCTCTTACCGCACCCTTTCACCCTTACCGGCATGTAAACATGCTTAGGCGGTCTTCTCTCTGCTGCACTTGTCGTCGGCTCACGCCGCCCAGACGTTATCTGGCACCCTGCCCTTTGGAGCCCGGACTTTCCTCCCCTTTCTTACGAAAGCGGCGATTGCCTGGCCAACTCCGCGGCGCATTCTACATGAAGTGCACTACAATAGCACCCTATTCCTGCTCGCTGTAAAAGCACTGCTCAACGGCGTTTTTATCGAGCAGTTTTGTGATGATAAAAATTTGATCGCCTCTCTCTATTTTCGTGCTTCCTTTAGGGATAAGGGTGTCTTCTCCACGGGCAATCATCGCCACAACCGTATTATCGGGTAACGCTAACTCACTAATAGTTTTATCAAGCGCTGGCGAAAGCTTTGATACTTCAATTTCGATAAGTTCCCGCTTGCTCTTGGCGACTTTGACAATTTCTAGGGTACTCGATGCTTTAACGTTATCATCTAATACCAAGCCTAACTTACGCGCTGCATAGGGGAGCGTAGAACCTTGCAACAAGGCCGAAATTAGCACGATGAAAAATACCACGTTGAATATAAGCTCGGCGTAAGGCATGCCGAATATAAGCGGGAATATAGCCAAAATAATGGGCACTGAGCCGCGTAACCCCACCCACGAAATAAGCAGAGACGCTTTAAACGAGAACTTAGAAAGCAACAAAATGGGCATTACCACCAGCGGGCGCGCTATAAATATCAGCACACAGGCAATCAATAAACCGTCTTTCCAACTAACAAACAACTCTGTTGGGGTAACCAGCAGACCTAAGATAACAAACATAGCAATTTGGCCTAGCCAGGCCAGCCCGTCGAGAAACACAAAGGTATTGCGCTGATAGGCAAAGCGGCTGTTGCCCACAATAACACCCGTAATGAACGTGGCGAGGAAGCCACTTCCGTTTAGGTTTGCAGCTAGGCCAAAAGATAACACACCAAACAGCATCACAAACACCGGGTACAACCCTATCGCCATGAGTGTAACTCGTCTAAAGAGCCACACGGCAATACCGCCGATAGCAATACCCACGAAAGCACCCACCCCCATTTGACTGGCAAATAAAGAGGCCAAATCCAGAGGGTTGGTGGTGCTATCTTGAATGAGGGTAATAAGACCTATGGTAAGAAAGATAGCCATGGGATCGTTTGAGGCACTTTCTAATTCTAGGGTAGATTTTATTTTAGTCGGTATGCGAATACCTGCATTTCGCAATACTGAAAATACGGCGGCGGCATCGGTAGAGCCTACAATAGCCCCCAGCAACAAGCCTTTGTATAACGGTAAATCGAGTATAATCATAGCGGACAGACCGGTTAATGTAGCGGTACCGATAACACCAAAAGTTGCCAGTAGCGCAGCCGGTTTCCACGCCTGAACAATCGATCTTTTTGAGGTTTGCAGGCCGCCGTCAAAAAGGATAAGAATAAGCGCGAACGTACCTATAGCGTGCGCAGCATCGGCATTATCAAAGAAGATACGCCCAATCCCATCTTCACCAGCCAGCATACCTACACCAAGGAATAACACCAAAACAGGTACACCAAAGCGCGGAGACAATTTACTGGCCAGCACGCCTAGAATGGCCAGCACTGCGCTAAGTAAAATAATGTGATCAACTGCAAACATTATGCGTTCCTTATTGCCTTTAATGTCAATATACATACTCACAAACTAAGTAGGTACACATCAAAGGTTCCTGTTAATACTGTTACCTTACCGCGTTTCTACGCAAATGTATTGAGGCACCAAAAACGCGGTACGGGGATGAATTAAAGAGCGTGTGTCGCTTAAGGAATATGCGACAACGACGCCTTAATTTCTTCTGCAGTGGGCTTTAACTGTGCTTTTCCTTGCCTCTCTCTTCTACTTCCCAATAGATACAGTAATGTAGAGGTAATAAACAAAGTTGAAGACGTGCCAACTACGACAGCAAAGACCATAGGCACTGCAAAACTTTCTACTGCGTCACCACCAAATATAGCCATTGGGAGCAGCGCTAATAGCGTGGTAACTGACGTAAATACCGTTCGACTTAATGTGCTGTTCACCGCTTCATTGATAGTGTTCGCTAAAGGTTTAGCTGGGTCTAAACGCAGTAATTCACGGATGCGATCAAGCACCACCACTTTATCGTTTATCGAATAACCAATAAGCGCTAATAACGCCGCGACAGCGGTTAAGTTAAACTCGATACCGGTTAACGCGAAAAAGCCTACGGTTTTGGTTAAATCGAGTAACACAGTAAGTAATGCTGCTGTCGCGAAATGCGCTTCAAAACGCGCCCACAGGTACACCAACATGCCACCACCGGCGATAAGCAGCGCAAGAATAGATAGCTCCGCGAAACCTCCGCTAACTTTGGGACCAACCATATCAATTTTATCAAAGCTTACCGTGTCGTCAGCCTGTGAAATCGCACGTTTCAGCGCGTCAGTCTGCTTTGCATTGCTATTTTCAAGCTCGCCATTGCTGTCGAGAACAGGTGCGCGCAACAAATAGTGATGCTCATTGCCATACTCTTGAATGGCTACCTGATCAAAACCATTACTTTCAATGACATCTCGTAACTCGTCAGTCGAGAGCGCTGGCGCAGTCAGCTCAATCATGGTGCCACCGGTAAAATCGACGCCATAATGTAAACCTGGTTTGGCAAATAATCCGATTGAGAGCACTGTTACCAATACCGAAATAGCTAATGCGATTTTACGTTTAGCCAGAAAATCAATACCGCTAAGCTTATCGCTCAACCGCAGTAGCGGTGATGAGAAGCGCAAATAAAGGCGCTGCTGAGTGCGGTCTCGCGTATTTCTGTGCTTCGACTTAACCACTTTTAGCATTAGCACTTTAGTTAAGGCAACCGCAGTAAAAACAGAGGACACAAGACCGAGGGCAATGGTGATAGCAAAACCTTTGATAGGCCCACTACCGAACATAAACAATAAGCTGACTGCGATAAGCGTAGTGAAGTTTGAATCTACTATTGTTGCGAATGCTTTTTCAAAGCCCACTTCGATTGCACTGGCTGCAGGGCGGCCTTTTTTACTTTCCTCACGTATACGTTCATTAATTAAAATGTTTGCATCTACCGCCATGCCCATAGTCAGAATCAAGCCTGCAATGCCAGGTAATGTGAGTGTTGCGCCAAATAAGGTTAACGCACCAAACACCAATGCCATGTTGATGCACAGAGCAAAGCTTGCAATAGCCCCCCATCTGCCATAAATCGCTACCATAAATGCTAAAACTAGCAACGCACCTGCTATACCGCTTTCTACACCGGTTTGAATAGCATCGCTACCTAAATCAGGCCCAACCGTACGTTCTTCTATAATATTAAGGGGCACAGGTAACGCACCGGTGCGAAGCATTAATGCAGTATTACCTGCCTCGGGCAACGTAAAGTTACCGGTAATTTCTCCTCGTCCGCCTGGGATCACGCTGTTAATAACCGGGGCGGTTACCACTTTGTCGTCAAGAACAATAGCTAGCACGCGGCCAATATTGTCACGGGTCATAGTGGCAAACTGCTTAGCACCGGCACTGTCTAAACGAAAGGTCACTACGGGCTGACCGGTTTCGCTACTTAAGACACCTGCCGCATCAGTGATATGCTCACCCTTTAGCGCCACCTTTTGCTCTAATTGATAGGTATTGCCTGCGACATCCTGTTTATTCATTACTTGCTCAGACTGGCTGTTTGCAGCCCAATGAAAGGTCATTTGTGCTGTAGTGCCCAATAGTTTTTTAACTTGGGTAGGATCAGACATGCCCGGCATCTGGACTAAAATCGCGTCTTTACCCTGTAAGGTAACACTTGGCTCAGTAAGTCCTGTTTCGTTCAAACGCTTTCGAACTACCTCTACACTTCGGTTTAATGTGTCTTTAACCAACTCTTCGGTGTACAACTCATTAAGCGTAAGGGTGACGGTGTTTTGCTTTATCGCAACATCAAGTGCACTTGTTCCGTTCGGTTGCGCGGAAATTTGATAGGCAATGTCTTTGACCTTTCTAGCATCATCTGCACTGCGCAAGGTAAATACAACGCGTCCAGCACTATCTTCACTACTGGCCTTAGAAGAAAGCGAGTGAGGTGTTCTGGTATAGCGTACGTTTTGGCTACGTAATTCGCTAAGTACATCGCTGGAAAAACTGTTGAGTTGCTTCGCAAACAGCGCGTTGGTGTCTGCGGCTAAGAGCAGATGCGAGCCGCCCTGTAAATCTAAGCCTAAAGAAAGTGTGCTAGTGGTATACCACGTGGGTAACTGTTGTTTAACTGATTGTGGCAATATGTTGGGCGCAGCGCTCAGTAAACCGAGCATAACGATGAGCACATACACAAAGCCACGAAATGAAAATCGTGCCATTTTAAAATCCTGAGTAATTAAGTTTTAAGGCGCTATAACGAGAAACAAAGGAGCTTTGCTTTCACGTTAGCGCATGTAAAGGGGTTAACTCAGGATGGAAGGTGGGCCTCGCGGGCTCGCTTTTACCCACGTTTTACGGTTAAAGAAAGGCCCTGCTGATGGCACCTTGGTGGATGAAGCTTTGTAAAAGGCAAAGTTTGGCGATGCCGATATTAAGCCGTGCGGCTCTGCGTCAAAGGCCTTATCGCCTTTATCACCGGTCAGCTTAGTGGCGCTAAACCTAAGAGAGTAGTTTTGCGTGCTGTGAACAAACTTAGCCAGCGGAGATTGCGACGTAACTTCAGCATTATTCGCTACATCAGGTGTCTGAAAACCCGTACTAACAATTAGATACGACAATACCCACGCGGCGAGAAGCGGCGTAAATGAAGAAGGGCAATAGCGTTTTATAAAAGCGCGCACGATATTTAGGCTGGTTTTACTAAAAATACGATTTTAGACAAGCAGGTGAGATGGGGGCGGACAGATTATTTTCAACGTTTGTTTGCATCGTACTTCTTAACCGTATAACGCTTATTTAAATCTTCAATAATTGGGTGAGACACAACTAACTCCTCAATACATAAATGGGAATAATCTAAAAGTTGTGCGTATGGTATAGATTCAGATTTTCACTGATAAGCCCTATAAAAAATGAATCAGTTTCAAAGTAAATTTGAAAATAAGTTTAAGTACAAACGGAAAACCTCTTAAAGCTGCTTTATCGTCATCGGAGGATTATCTTTCTAAACCAATACCGTGGAATGCGTTATTAAAACCTTTTTGTGATTAACTTCACAAGGGGAGGGCTAACCGCTATGCTGAATTACGATAATTCAAATAACTCCATGAATAAATTAGGTTTACCTTATGATAAAGCGTTTGCTGTTATCCCTATTTTTTATTTCGCCGCTAGTATTTGCACAAAGCGGTTCTCGCTTAATAGCCTCAGGGGGAATTACAGGGTTCGAGGGCACCGCGGGTGGCGGTATAACCCCATGGGCGTTCATTGGTGGGTACACCAGTAAAGAAGAGATAAGTTATTCTGCCAATGTTCAATACTTAAGCCTTAACGATTACTCGCTCACTACTGCTGGTGCAGGCATAAGTCTGTTTGACCGCGTAGAGATTAGCGTGCAGCGCCAGCGTTTAGATATTTCTGCAGGGTTAACCAGCAATGTTTTTGCGTTACTTACAGAAGGTGCGGTGACCAACGCTAACAGTGCGACTATCGAACAAGATATCGTGGGCGCGAAAGTGAAATTATTTGGGGATGGTGTATTTACGCAAAACTCATGGGTTCCACAAGTTGCGATAGGTGCCCAGTATAAGAAAAATAGAGATTTCGACAGTTCGCTTTCATTGCCAGATGGCACCGTTCCACTTCCAGAGATCGGCGTACCTTTGCTTTTAGGCGCAAAAGACGATAGCGGCACTGATGTTTACGTTTCGGCTACTAAATTATGGTTAGGTACACCATCAGGCTACAATTTACTTACCAATCTTACCGCTCGATACACAAAAGCCAATGTGTTTGGTCTGTTGGGGTTCGGTACCGAAGAAAACGACAATGCAAAGCTTGAATGGGAAGGCTCATTGGCCCTGTTAATTAGCCCAACTACCGCAATAGGAACAGAGTTTAGAACGCAGACTAACCGACTTGGTGGGCTGGCCGAAGAAGATACGGTTGTTGATGCCTTTATTGCTTACTTCCCCAATAAATCTATTTCAATTACGGCAGCTTACGTCGATTTAGGTAACTTACCGTTACAAGAAAGCTCCAGTGGCTTTTACCTTTCGGTTAACGGCAACTTTTGATAGGGGAATACAATGATCAAACATTGCATTAGGTTAACAGTATCCGCGATTCTAGGCGCTTTTATCAGCGCGTGCGCGACTTCTCCTGAACAAAGCCTTTATGATGAAATTGGGGGCCATAAAACGCTTAATACTATATACGGCGTAGCTATTACGCGAATTTATACAGACCCTGTAATTGGTCACTATTTTAAAGGGGTTCCCAAAAAGCATTTGCGTGACCAGCTTGTTTTGCAAACGTGCGAGCTTATTGGGGGGCCTTGCGAGTATGACGGTAAGACCATGGTAGAGTCTCATAAAGACCTAAATATCAAAGAGCGGGAGTTCTATATTTTAGTGGAATACGTGCAGGGCGCCATGCGCGATGTGGGCCTGACTTATCAACAAGAAAATCGCATTCTTAAAAAGTTGGCGCCTATTAAATACGAAACCGTTTATCTCTAAGATATGAGCCCTTATCACAAGATTAAGCTTTTCCGAAAAATCCTAATTGTTGCAAAGCACTTTTTTCTTCGTACGTGTATTAAAAAACCCTCGTATAAACGAGGGTTTTGAGCATCTACATAGTGCGCTTTTTAGCTAGGCGTTACCGCGTTGTGGTAAACGTCTTGTACGTCGTCACAATCGTTAAGCATGTCCATGAATTTTTCGAACATAGGCATGTCTTCTTCGCTGATTTCAGTTTCAGTTTGCGGCATCCAGCTTATCTCATCTGCGATAAAGCTAAGGTCTGGGTACGCTTCAGTTAGCGCAGTTCTCACTTGGTAAAATTCAGTATGCGGTGCATAAACCGTTACTTTACCGTCTTCAACTTCAACGTCAGTGACGTCTACGTCTGCTTCCATTAACACTTCTAAGATAGCGTCTTCATCGTCACCTTCAAACTGGAACACAGCTTGGTGGTCGAACATGTGCGATACCGCGCCTTGCGCACCTAACTTGGCGTTAGTTTTTGTAAAGCAGTTACGTACTTCGGTGATAGTGCGGTTTGCGTTGTCAGATAAGCAGTCAACAATTACCATGCAGTTGCCCGGGCCGAAACCTTCATAGCGCATAGGCTGGAAGTCTTCACCAGCACCACCTGCCGCTTTATCGATTGCTTTTTCGATAACGTGGCTTGGAACCTGATCTTTTTTCGCTTTTTCCATAAGGCGGCGAAGTGAAAGGTTGGTGTCTGGGTCGGCACCACCGTTTTTCGCGCACACGTAAATTTCTTTACCGTATTTAGAATAAACCTTAGTTTTTGCGCCAGCGGTTTTCGCCATGGCGGCTTTACGTACTTCGAATGCTCTTCCCATCTTAAAATTCTCTTTCTCGCAATTAGAACGCTGCGTTGGGTTTTATCGGGCTACCGTGCCGCGCAATGGCAAGCCTTGGAGTTTTGCCTAGCGACACAGAAAAATTGTGCGAAATTCTACCTTAATTTTCGTTTAATACCAATGTGAATGCCCTTAGAAAGGAAGCTGGCATGTTGCCTTTACGTTTTCATTCAGTACTAAATGTACTCTGACCCCACACACTTGTGTCTATGGCAAGTGCTCTGTGGCTAGGTAATCGTGGGACTGCATTTCTTTTAATCGGCTCAAGCATCGCCTGAATTCAAAGTTGAGCAAGCCCTCTGTATAAAGGCTTTCAAGTGCAACTTCTGCGGATATTATCAGTTTTACATTGCGTTCGTAGAATTCATCTATCATGGCGATAAAGCGTCTTGCTACATCGTCATTGTGTTGCCCCATCTCTTTTACATTGGCGAGCAATACCGAGTGATAGCAACGGCTTAGTTCAATATAGTCACTTTGGCTTCGAGGCCCACCGCATAGCGCATTAAAATCAATCATAAGCACGCCGTCAGCATTTCTCAGGGTACTAATTTTGCGGTTATTTACTTCAATATCTTCGTCCTTCGACCCTTCCTCTGGCGCTAGCTGTGCAAAATAGCTATGCAGGTTCTCGGTGGCTTCTTCATCAAGTGGGTAATGATAAATTTCAGCTTGTTCTAAGGTTCTTAGACGATAATCAATACCGCTGTCTACGTTCACCACCCGAGTGTTTTGGTTGAGCAGGTCAATTGCTGGTAAGAATCGCGCACGTTGTAGCCCGTTTTTATACAAGTCATCGGGTACTATGTTCGACGTTGCCACCAGCACGATACCATGGCCAAACAACTCTTCCATTAGCGTGCCTAAAATCATGGCATCGGTAATGTCTGACACGAAAAACTCGTCAAAGCATATCACTCGCGCTTCTTTTGCTAATTTTTCAGCTACTAGCTTCAGCGGGTCTTGGGCGTTTTTAAGCTGTTTGAGCTCGTCATGAACGCGGTACATAAAGCGGTGAAAATGCACACGCATTTTCTTTTCAAACGGTAAGCAGTCGTAGAAGGTATCCACCAAATAGGTTTTGCCTCGCCCTACACCACCATAAAAGTAAATACCTTGTATGCCCGGTTTTGCATGGCCTTTACCAAATGCTGCTTTTAACTTTACCCGCCACGTCATTTTCTTTTCAGGCTGGGTTAGTTCATCAAACAAACGTTGAAGTTCTTTTACTGCATTTTCTTGTGCCGCGTCGTAATGAAAATCAGACGACTTAAGATCTAGCTGATATTTTTCCCATGGCGTCATCGCCGAAACCACTCCGTATAAAAGTCAATAGCGGCGCACGCTGCACCGACCTGCTTGAATTTCTCAATTATGACCTTAATTTTAATGGAAATCACGGTAGAATCTCACATTGAAATTCGACATACACTGAATAAATGTCACTATGTATGCGCTTTTCGGGTTCGACCTTGCTATATTCAGCATATGGTCGAAAGCAGCTTTTAGATCGTAGAAGTAAAGGTCGGCTGCACGATGTAGATTTATTCGGAGAATATAATGGAATTGTTAGTATCTCTTGCTTTGTTAGTTGTTGGCTTAATTATTGGCTTTTTCGCAGGTCGCTTTTTTCAACAAAAGCAGGGCGCAGGTAATGCTGCACAAACTGAGAAGCAAGTGAAAGAGATCCTCGCACAGCAGGCACAGCATCACATTCATCAAACGCGTCAAAGCTTAGAAAGCATTGAAAGCCAGTGCGAAACGCTAAAGCAACAAATTGAAGAGTACGAAACACTGCTAGAACAAGGCGGTGATGAAGAAGACAGCAAAGTTCCTTTTTACGGGGAACAGGCTACTACCTATTTACGTAATAATCTGAAAGGGTCAGATAAGTCTAAAGTTAATCGTGTTTCTGATACCCAGCCGAAAGACTTCGCAAACTCAGGTTCGGGGTTGTTCGTCGGCGGTTCTGAGCAGAATAACGCAGAAAAACAGTAACATCGGGAACTTTATTACGACGTCGGACTCTTTTACTGAAACCATGCTATGTCGCATATAACATGAAGGAGTGTAAGCGAACATGAAAATGTCTTTCCGCCATTGTCTATTGGCGTCTGCCGTTGTTGTAAGTTCACTGGGCTTTACTGCTAGCACGCAGGCGGCGTTACCGTTTTTTTCTGATTCAAAAGATGAAGTGCCGTCTTTAGCGCCCATGCTCGAAGAAGCTACCCCTGCGGTAGTCAGTATTGCAGTTGAGGGTACGCAGACCTCACGTCAACGCGTACCTGAAATGTTTCGCTACTTCTTCGGCGCTCCCCAAGAGCAAGTTCAAGAGCGCCCCTTTAGAGGCCTTGGCTCTGGCGTTATCATCGATGCCGACAAGGGCTATGTCGTTACCAACAACCACGTAGTCGATAACGCCGATGAAATTACCGTTAAGCTAACCGACGGTCGCGAATTTAAAGCGAAAAAGCTGGGTTCTGATGAACAAAGTGACATTGCGCTTCTAAAAATCGAACCCGATGATTTAAAAGCCCTCCCTCTTGCCGATTCTGACGGCCTGCGCGTAGGTGACTTTGTAGTCGCCATTGGTAATCCATTCGGTCTTTCTCAAACCGTAACGTCGGGCATTGTAAGCGCCTTGGGCCGTTCAGGTCTTAACATTGGCGGTTACGAAGATTTCATTCAAACAGATGCCGCCATCAACCGCGGTAATTCAGGTGGCGCACTGGTTAACCTTCACGGCGAATTGGTTGGTATCAACACCGCTATTTTTGGCCCTAACGGCGGAAACGTAGGGATCGGTTTTGCCATCCCTGCCAATATGATGAAGAGTCTTGTTGACCAAATAGCTGAGTTTGGTGAAGTGCGTCGTGGTCTGCTCGGTATTCTGGGTAGCGATATTGACGCTGGCCTAGCTGAAGCAATGAATGCCGAAGTGAATATTGGCGCATTCGTTAGCGAAGTTCAGCCAGAATCAGCAGCAGAGAAAGCAGGCCTACAAGCGGGTGACATCATTACTGCCATCAATGGCCGTCAACTTCACAGTTTCCAAGAGCTACGCGCGAAAATCGCAAGCATGGGAGCAGGTGCTGAAGTTGAACTTACCGTAATGCGTAAAGGTAAGAAAATGAATGTTGATGTGGTGCTTGACGATGCTACCGATACTACGGTTACGGCAGCGCAAATCCACCCGGCCCTTGAAGGTGCAACCCTTTCTAACGGAGCCGATGATGCAGGTAATGCAGGTGTTGTTGTGTCTGATATTGAACGCGGTGCGCCAGCGGCAAGAATTGGGCTACAGTCCGATGACGTTATTATTGGTGTTAACCGAGTGCGCACGTCTACAGTGGCCGAGTTTAGAAATGCCCTTGATGAAGCTAAAGGCGTTATCGCGCTTAACGTGAAACGCGGAAACTCTACTTTATACTTAGTTATTAGGCAGTAGTTTTCATTTAGGTATCGTTTAACTTATTGATCAAGCGGCGCTATTAAAGCGCCGTTTTTATTTTTACTTTACCAATTCAAGGCTTACTGACACGGTTCGCAAACCCCCTTTCTACAGAAATAACCAGACTCTTTGAGTTACACAAAATTTGCGTTTCGTTACGGTAGTTTAGTGAATAAAGTGATATCCTTTACACTAATAAAGATAATTCAAGAACGTTGCGCTTTTAATTTGTGAAGTAGTACCCCAATAACGGTACGTATGGAGTAAGTGCGACAGACAACGATAAGTGTGACTTGTGACTGGCCGCTCAATAATAAACTTCTTACTAAAATCTGTGATCCTCGGTGTTGCCGTTGCTGCTTTGCTATTAATTTTTTTACCTGAGCTTCGTCAAGGTAAAGGTTTGGCACAAGGCTTCTTTAACGAGTCATCCGTTAGCGCTAGTCGCGAAAGCTACTTTTCAGCGTTAAGCCGCTCAGCACCTGCTGTGGTCAATATCTACAGTGTTAGCATCGAAAATGGCTCGGGGCTATTTCGCAATCAATCCCGTGGGCGCACCAATCTGGGCTCCGGGGTTATCATGACAGAAAACGGCTATTTGCTTACCTGCCATCACGTAGTAGCGGATGCCGACAGTATCTATGTAGCAGTGCAAGACGGGCGTATACTAGAAGCGCAAATTGTGGGTACCGACCCACTAACCGACCTCGCAGTGTTAAAAGTTACCGCTGATAACCTACATATTATTCCACAAGTCGCTGAACCTGATACCCACGTTGGCGACGTCGTCATGGCAATTGGTAACCCGTTTGATTTAGGCCAAACCATTACTCAAGGTATTGTAAGTAGAGCTGGTCGTAACGGGCTTTCAAACTACGTAGACTTTATCCAAACCGATGCGGTGTTGAACCAAGGAAATTCCGGCGGTGCATTAGTAGACAGTAACGGTATTTTGCTAGGCATTACCAACGCCAACTTCCAGGTACTTGATTCAAATAACCGTGTTCGCAACGTAGACGGCATTAACTTTGCGGTACCTTACGAGTTAGCCAAGCGCGTAATGGATGAAATTATTAGTAACGGCAGAGTTATACGCGGCCAGCTAGGCTTTGTGGGTGGAGAGAACCGCAACCGCCCTGGCATTGATGTGTCGGCAGTAGCGAAAGGTAGCCCTGCTGACGTGGCGGGTATACGCCCAGGGGACATTATAGTGGCAATAGATGGCGTACGCTTAGAAAGTGCATCGAAAACGCTGGATATGATTGCTGAAACAGAACCTGGCACAGAGCTTGAAATTGAATTGAGCCGCGATGGGCGTTCGTTAACACTTACCGCTACAGTGGGTGAGCTTCGCGCAGGACAATAGTAATAAGGCACGAAAAAAGCGCCTCGTGGGATATTCGGGCGCTTTTTAGCATTCTTATAAGTTGTGAGTATTACTCTTTAACGCGCTCAATAATGGCACCCAACCCGCCTAGCTTTTCTTCTATTGCTTCGTAACCACGGTCTAAGTGGTAAATGCGGTTTACATGAGTTTCACCTTCGGCAATAAGCCCCGCTATCACTAAGCTTGCCGACGCGCGAAGATCTGTTGCCATCACGGGTGCGCCTTTAAGGCTTGAGCTGCCTTTCGATACCGCAGAGTTAGCTTCAAGCGCAATTTCAGCCCCCATACGCTGCAGTTCAGGTACGTGCATGAAGCGGTTTTCGAAAATCGTTTCCGTAATTACGCCCGTGCCCTCGGCAACACAGTTTAAGGTAACAAACTGCGCCTGCATGTCGGTTGGAAATGCCGGGTGCGGTGCGGTTTTAACTCTTACAGCTTGAGGCTTCCGCCCTTCCATGTCGAGTTCAATCCAGTCTTCACCTGTGGTAATTTTTGCTCCGGCTTGTTCTAGCTTATCAAGCACGGCATCAAGAGTATCTGGCGCAGCATTTGTGCAGCGAACTTTGCCACCTGTGACGGCAGCCGCCACTAAGAAAGTCCCTGTTTCAATGCGATCAGGCAACACGGCATAATCACAACCATTGAGTGTTTCCACACCTTCGATAGTAATTTTATCGCTTCCGGCACCGCTAATTTTAGCGCCCATCTGAATAAGGCAGTTTGCTAGGTCAACAATTTCCGGTTCACGTGCTGCGTTTTCTAGGATGGTAGTACCGTCAGCCAGGGCCGCTGCCATCAGTAAGTTTTCCGTAGCGCCCACGCTCACCATATCCATAAAGATACGCGCGCCTTTAAGGCGACCATCAACTTCAGCGCGAATATAACCTTCGTCCACTTCAATTTTTGCGCCCATTTTTTCAAGGCCAGTTAAATGAAGGTTTACAGGGCGAGCTCCAATAGCACAGCCACCCGGTAATGATACATTCGCTTTACCCTGCTTCGCGAGAAGCGGGCCTAGTACTAAAATTGACGCACGCATAGTACGCACAAGATCGTAAGACGCCGTTACGCTTTCAAGTGTACTGGCATCAATAACAATATCGTTAGGAGCAGGAAGCGCAACTTCAACGCCTAGCTCACGCAACAGCGCGGTAGTAGTGTTAATATCGCGAAGGCGAGGAACATTGGTATAGCGACAAGGAGAGTCAGTAAGCAAACTTGTCATCAACAATGGTAACGCCGCGTTTTTAGCGCCGGAGATACGCACAGTTCCGTTTAAGGCTGAGCCTTTTTTAATTACGAGTTTATCCACGAGCAGCGCCTATTATTGAGGAATATTAAACTGGCGCTCACGCTCCCAGTCTTTCACTGAAAACGTCTTGATAGTAATTGCATGCATACTACCGTCTGCAATTTTATCCGCCAAAGGCGCATACACGGCCTGCTGGCGCTTTACGCGACTCATTTCATTAAACGCATCGCTCACTGCAATGATATTAAAATGCGAACCTTCACCTTTTACGTGGACTTCGTGAAGATCTAAGGCATCTTTCAAGATTTTTTCAATTTCAGACAATTCCATAACTTACTTCTTTATTCGCTAACTGGTGTTTATTCTACGGGTAAAAAGCCATCGGCGTTGCTAATTTTTGCAAGCTTGTGCAACTTTTCCGGCATTTTATGAAGGGTTATGCTAACACCATTTTGCTTTGCATCCCTAACGGCATTAATAAGCCAAGCTAAACCCGCACTGTCTGCACGCTCTACATCGCTCAAATCTACTGAACAACGTTGGTTTTGAACTAACGTATTGCGCTCACTACTCGCTAGGCTTTCCCAGAAGTTTTTAGACAGCGTATCACGGTCAAGGTGACCGTGAACAACCACGTCACCTTTATCGTTTACCTCAAATAGGCTCACTCAGCCTCTCCCTTGATTTCGATAGGCTCGTCTTGCTTAAGCTCCACAGGCTTACCAATTTTTTCGCGCATTAGGGCAATAACAGCATCAATGCCTTCTTGGCGCAGGATTGACTCGAACTCGCTGCGTTTGCTGTTAAGCATGCTGATACCTTCAGCAACCATGTCATACGCTTTCCATTCGTTGGTCTTGCTGTCTTTGCGCACTTTAAACGCTATTTTAATTTCCGGGCGTTTTGGATCTTGGACCACGGCGCGTACCGTCACCGACTTTTTATCATCAAACGATGATTCAGGCTCAAAAATAACTTCTTGGTTATCGTAGTAACCCATTGCTACCGCATACGTTGTTACCAGATACTGACGAAATACGCTAATGTACTCACCCATTTTTTCCTGCGGCACAGACTTAAAATGCTTGCCTAGCACCATGAAAGCGGCAAATTTGTAATCGATATGCGGAACCAGTTCTTCTTGCATAATAGTACGCAACATTTCAGGGTCAGCTTTAATTGCATCTTGGTTAGCTTTAATGCGGTCAAAGGTTCGGTTTGCCACATCTTGAACAAGTTCATAAGGGTTTTGCTCGTTCACGTCTTGTGCATTGGCTACACCCGCTACAGACATCATAAAGATGCCAATTGCTACCATAATTTTTTTCAAAATATCTCTCCTAACTTCAAACTCTTTTAAGCAGACCTGACAAATATCGATTTTGTTTCATCAAGCCTCTGTAATTTTTAAGCGGCGGCTTATAGCTCATCCATCGCGGTTGCAATAACTAGTCTTCGTCGCTACCGCGGTTAAATAAAAACTGCCCGATAAGGTCTTCCAGTACTAATGCAGACTTTGTATCTTGAAGGTAATCGCCGTCTTGTAGGTTAGCGACGCCATCAAAAGAAAACCCAGGCTGGAAACCTACGTACTGCTCACCGAGTAAACCAGAGGTTAAAATAGACACCGAACTGGTTTCAGGAAAGCCGTTGTATTCATTTAAAATAGACAGCTCTACCACCGGCGTGAAATCTTCTTGGTCGAGTGAAATTGATGAAACTCTCCCTACTGTTACACCACCCACTTTTACCGCTGAACGTGGTTTTAGGCCGCCAATATTGTCGAACTTCGCGTATAAGGTATAGGTATCGCCTTCGGTAGCCACCGTTTGGTTTGCCACTTTAAGTGCCAATAATAACAATGCACCTATAGTAAGCATGACAAACACACCAACCATTACTTCCGTTTTATACTTACTCATTCCAATCCCCTACTCGATACCAAACATAAGGGCGGTTAGCACGAAGTCCAGCCCTAATACTGCTAATGATGAATAGACTACCGTTTCAGTAGTCGCTTTGCTGATCCCTTCCGACGTGGGAATAGAATCGTAACCTTTAAATATGGCAATCCACGTCACAACCAAGGCAAACACGAGGCTTTTTATTACGCCGTTAATGACATCTTGGTTCCAATCCACCGTTGACTGCATGATTGACCAGTAGCTGCCGGCATCAACGCCAAGCCAGTCGACACCTACTAAATGACCGCCTAAAATACCAATCGCACTGAAAATAATGGCAAGCATTGGCATAGCGAGCATACCGGCCCAAAAACGTGGGGCAACGATACGCCTTAGTGGATCTACCGCCATCATTTCTAAGCTACTTAGCTGTTCAGTGGCTTTCATTAAGCCTATTTCTGCGGTCAATGCAGAGCCTGCTCGACCTGCAAACAGCAACGCGGTAACCACCGGCCCGAGTTCCCGTAAAAGAGACAGGGCCACCATGGGGCCCAAACTTCCTTCAGCGCCATAATCAACCAAAATGGTGTAGCCTTGTAGGGCCATAACCATACCGATGAATAGTCCCGACACCATGATAATAAGTAGCGACTGTACACCGACCACATAAAGCTGTTTGATTGTCAGTGGAATATTTTTAGCTCTAGGAATCGCGATTAGTGCGCCGAATAACATAAGCGCCGCACGGCCAATCGCCGTTATCTTGCCTATGGTCTTGGCCCCAGTTGATTGAAAGAACTTCATTTATCTGCTCCCAAAAAACTCGTTTTTAAATCAGGCGCAGGATAATGAAAAGGCACGGGGCCATCCGCTTTCCCTTTCAAAAACTGTTGAACCAGTTCAGAGTCACTTTCTTTAATTTCTTGGGCCGTGCCTTCACCAATGACGCGTTTGTCGGCCAGAATATAAATGTAGTCAGCAATGGTGAGCACTTCTGTTACATCATGAGTTACGACAATGCTTGTTAAGTTAAGCGCATCATTGAGCTCGCGAATAAGCTTCACCAGTACTCCCATCGAAATAGGATCTTGCCCGGCGAAAGGCTCATCGTACATAATTAAGTCAGGGTCAAGCGCGATTGCGCGAGCGAGTGCTGCACGTCTTGCCATACCGCCTGAAAGTTCACTTGGCATTAGTTGAGCGGCACCGCGTAAACCTACAGCCTGTAGCTTTAATGCGACAATCGTTGCAATAATATCTTCGCTTAGTTTGGTGTGCTCTCGAAGAGGAAATGCCACATTATCAAATACGCTCATATCGGTAAAAAGCGCGCCGCTTTGAAATAACATGCTCATTCTACGTCGGGTTTCATACAGCGATTTTCTCGACATGGAAACAATAGAGTCGCCATCGAACTTAACGTCGCCTTGATCTGGCGTTAACTGCCCGCCGATAAGGCGCAACAAGGTGGTTTTACCTATTCCACTTGGCCCCATTACCGCGGTAATTTTACCTTTGGGTACCTTAAGCGAAATCTCATCGTAAATGATGCGATCGCCACGCTTAAAGGTTAGGTTATCTACTTCAACTAAATGATCCATAGTTACTTAAATGTCGACCCCTGACGTAAGATTATGGCTGTAAGAATCATACTCACGGCCTACTTTAAAATTTATTAAGTGAATACAAGCAACCTGAGTATTCAATTTCTATGCCTGCGGCACCTATTGCCCTTAAAGTATACTCAATAGTGTACTTTAAGAACACAAAATACCGAGAAAGTTTACTCTGCAGTGTAGTTTATTAACCCAACCGGCTAATTCTATTTACTAGGCGGTGTAATTTTGTGGCATTGTACGCGTTTTCAAGACCCTCGCCAAAGTCAAAAAGTTACAAGTTATGTTCGATTAAGACGAATGTAAGGTCTTTCGGGTTTAAGTGCGGCCTGCCTAAGCCCTGCGAAACAAGCGAAGCAAATCCCCACACGCAACTCCTATCCTATTTCCCTGTTTATTAACTGAAACTGAATGTGGTATTTCTACTGCCTGCCCCCGCGTCTAATGTCCTCTTCAGCGGGAATTTACGGCATTTAACCCTATTTGCTAAAAATAAAGCATTGCGAGCATAGGCAAATGGCACTCTTTTTGCGACAATCAAGCGAAATACTTTTTATTACAGGTTGTTGTGCTTTTAAACATCGTCATTTTTATTGTAGGGCTGGTTATACTGAGTTGGAGCGCTGACCGTTTTGTATACGGTGCTTCGGCATTAGCAAAAAACATTGGCATATCTCCAATGATGATTGGGTTAACGATTGTCGCTATGGGATCTTCGGCACCTGAAATTGTGGTTTCTGCCATTGCCTCTGCGAATGGCAATATGAATACCGCCGTAGGTAATGCATTAGGCTCCAATATAACGAATATCGCTCTGGTGCTAGGCATTACCGCGCTAGTTAAACCGCTACTAGTGTCATCTACAACGTTAAAGCGTGAACTCCCTGCTCTTCTTATCATCTCATTAATTGCTATTGGCTTTATGTTCGACGGCGAACTCAAGTCTTACGAAGGAATTATCTTGCTGGGTCTATTCATTTTCGTGCTGGCAATGATGGCATGGTTGTCACTACAGGTTGATAAAGAAGACCCCCTTGTTGCAGAGACCGCTGATGAGATTCCAAAAGGCGTATCTAATACCTCTGCGCTGATTTGGATAGGCGTTGGTCTTGTTATATTACCTTTAAGTGCACACTTTTTAGTGAACTCTGCGGTAGAAATTGCGCGATATATGGGAATATCAGACCTAGTCATAGGCTTAACAATAATCGCATTGGGCACAAGTCTTCCTGAACTTGCTGCGAGTATTGCCGGCGTATTAAAGGGTGAAGACGACCTAGCGCTGGGCAACATAATAGGCTCTAATATTTTCAACTTGCTGGCTGTGCTAGGTATGCCTGGCCTCATTGCTCCCGGTTTATTAGACCCCGACGTTTATAATCGCGATATGTACGTTATGTTAGGTTTAACGCTATTACTGTTCCTGTTCAGTTTCGATTTAATAGGAAAGCGTACAATATCAAGAACAAACGGATGCTTATTTCTGGCCTGCTTTATCGGCTACCAATTTTGGCTGTTCGGATAACCATGAATACACAAACTCAGATGAACTATATCGACTCGGCGAAGCGCGTTATTGAAATTGAAACGCAGGCCATTGCCAATTTAAGTGAGCGCTTAAACGACGACTTTATTACAGCCTGCGATATTCTTTTTGCCTGTCAGGGAAAGGTTGTGGTTTGCGGTATGGGGAAATCTGGGCATATAGGTAATAAAATTGCCGCCACGCTGGCTAGCACAGGTACACCTGCTTTTTTTATGCACCCTGGTGAAGCCAATCACGGCGACCTAGGAATGTTGGGCAAAGGCGATGTTTTATTAGCCATATCCAACTCTGGTGAAACCAATGAGCTTGTAAACTTATTGCCTGTAGTCAAACGCTTAGGTATTCCAGTGGTAGCCATGACCAACAGTGCTTCAAGCTCGCTAGGGCAGCATGCTGATGTCATCCTTGATATTAGCGTTGAGAAAGAAGCCTGTTCACTTGGTCTAGCTCCAACTACTAGCACCACGGCTACATTAGTAATGGGGGATGCGCTTGCCGTTGCGTTACTTGACCAGAAAGGGTTCACGTCTGATGATTTTGCGTTATCACACCCTGGGGGAAGCTTAGGGCGTAAACTGTTGCTTAAGGTGCGAGACATCATGCTAACTGGCAGTGATATTCCGCTTATCGAGTTAAACGCATCGGTGGCTGATGCTTTGCTCGAAATTTCTAAAAAAGGGCTAGGAATGACTGGGGTGCTTGACACTGATGGTACCCTAACAGGCGTATTTACTGACGGTGATCTACGGCGCATTTTAGATGCTCGCATTGACGTACATAGCGCAACCGTCGAAAGTGTTATGACCAAAGGCGGTAAAACAACCACAGCCGAACAACTTGCTGTCGAAGCATTAAACTTAATGGAAACTCATAAGATTAGTGCATTAATGGTCACGGATAACGAGCACAAACCAGTGGGCGCGTTTAACATGCATATGCTACTTAAAGCTGGAGTGCTATAAATGACAACAACCTTGTACACAGAAATGGATGACGGGCTTTTCGATGCGCTGGCTAACGTTAAGTTATTGGTATGTGATGTGGACGGCGTGTTTTCAGACGGTCGAATTTATTTAGGCAACGACGGTGAAGAACTGAAAGCTTTCCATACTCGTGATGGTTATGGGGTGAAAGCCCTAGTCAGTAACGGTGTTAACGTAGCGGTTATTACCGGGCGTCGTTCCGCAATTGTAGAAAACAGAATGAGTGCGCTCAACGTAGCCCACATTATTCAAGGTGAAGAAAACAAAGCTGACGCATTGAGCACATTGATAGAAAATCTTGGTTTAAGCGCTGACGAGGTTGCCGCGGTGGGCGACGACATGCCTGATACCGGCATGTATAAGCATGTGGCGATTAAAATAGCGGTTGCCGACGCACACCCTTTCGTGGCAAAACAAGCGAACTGGATAACCACCTTGCCAGGCGGATTTGGCGCGGTGCGCGAGATATCAGATACTATTTTACACGCCAAAGGCGTAGCGAATGAGATTTTTGGAGCAAGTGTATGAGCCAATTTGGCTTTAATCGCTTAGGCTTAAGTATATCGGCGCTGTTTATCTTGGCGTTGCTGATGTATGTACCTACGTGGATGGAAGAGCAGCCAGAATCACAAGGCAGCAGCGAGAATGGCGCCTTAAAACCTGCCTATAAAGCGAAGAACTTGACCACTACCCTTTACAACCAAGAAGGCGAGTTAAACCACAAGGTATTTGCCGAATCAATGGAGCACTACGACCAGCTAGGTTTTGTATTGTTCCAACAGCCCAAGTATACACTGTATACTGAGAACGCTACGTCTCCTTGGGTGGTGACGGCGCAAGAAGGAACGCTCTACAACAACGATCTGATTCAATTAGAAAACCAGGTTGTTATCGAGAACCAAACCAGCGATGACTTTGTCAAAAGCCTCTCAACCGAATACATTCAGATTAATTTAGACACCAAACAAATGACATCTGATCAAGTCGTTGAAATACAGGGTACCCAATATGTCATTTTGAGCAATGGGTTTAACGCGAATTTACGCACACAAGAATACGAGCTTTTAGATCATGTACAAACCACTTATTCCCCTAGCAACTAGCCTTTTACTTGTCATCGCTAGCGGTGCGGTAAACGCAAGCGAAGATGATTTTTCGCAGCCCATTAAAATAGGCTCAAATACTCAATTTATCGACGGTAAAAATAAAACGGCGTTGTATAAAGAAGATGTACTGATTACCCAGGGTTCGCTGGTAATTGAAGCCGACGAAGTGGAAGTTATCGCGAGTGAAGGTAGTGGCCGCGAAATTTTTATCGCCAGAGGAAAGCCAGCCAGTTATTCTCAAACACTAGAAGACGGTACTCCGGTGTCTGCTAAGGCAAACGAAATTCGTTATGAGGTGATCAATCGCACGATTTCTCTTTCAGGAAACGCGGAACTTCAACAAGACACCAGTAAAGTGCAAGGTGACAACATTACTTTCGACATGATTACTGAGCAGTTACTTGCTACTGGTGGTGCGGGCGAAAATGGAGAAGGTCGAGTGACTACGGTATTTACTCCTGAATCCATTCGCAAGGCATCATCGAAGAAAGAAGATAAAGACAGTGGGGACAATCAATAGCAATGGCAACTTTGAGCGCAACCAACCTTGCTAAGGCATATAAATCGCGTCAGGTAGTACGCGACGTCAGCCTTTCTGTCTCGACGGGTCAAATTGTTGGCTTACTTGGGCCTAACGGCGCTGGTAAGACCACTACATTTTATATGATTGTGGGGTTGGTTAACCTGGATAAAGGCAAGATTGAAATTGATGATAATGAGCTTACTCATCAGCCCATGCACGAGCGTGCACGCCGCGGAATTGGCTACCTTCCGCAAGAGGCATCAATTTTCAGAAAGCTTACGGTACATGAAAATATCATGGCCATTTTGCAAACCCGTAAAGATTTAAATTCACAGCAGCAGGAAGAAGAAGCTGACGCGCTACTTGATGAATTTAATATTAACCATATACGTAATAGTACAGGGATGAGTTTGTCCGGTGGTGAACGACGGCGTGTTGAAATAGCACGCGCACTAGCAGCTAATCCGCAATTTATTTTATTAGACGAACCGTTTGCTGGTGTTGATCCAATATCAGTTAATGATATAAAGAAGATAATACAGCATCTTCGAGATAGGGGTATTGGAATCCTTATCACCGACCATAACGTGCGAGAAACATTGGATGTTTGTGAGAAAGCGTACATTGTGAGTCATGGCGAGCTTATCGCGCAAGGAACAGCGGAACAGGTTTTAAGTAATCAAAAAGTAAGGGATGTATACCTAGGCGAACAATTCAGGCTATAGTTAGTGTAACTGAATTGTCATTTTTCAATTTCGCTCTGGTGTATTCAATTTAGAGCATTTAAATAAGACGTAGATGAAACCATCTTTACAGCTAAAATTTAGCCAACAACTTACCATGACACCCCAGCTTCAGCAGGCGATAAAACTGCTGCAGCTATCTACGCTTGATCTTCAGCAGGAGATTCAAGAAGCCCTCGATTCAAACCCTTTATTGGAAGTTGAAGAAGGTAACGACGAGCCGCAAGTAGAAAAAAATAATATCGATAGCGACGATAGCGTGACAGAAGCGTCTGCGACAGCGTCTAGCGATACATTGGAAGCGGGTGACGCGTTAGAAAAAAACGACCTTCCCGATGAATTGCCTATCGACAGCACATGGGATGAATACTATTCAGCGTCATCGGCCCCAGCGCCAGGTCCTTCAAATGACGATGAACAAATATTTCAAGGCGAAACCACCGAGGATATTCAGGAACATTTGTCGTGGCAGATGCGATTGACCCATTTCTCAGATACTGACCGCGCCATTGCTACGGCAATTATCGACTCTATTGACGAGTCTGGCTATTTAACCGTGACCCTTGAAGACATTCTTGACGCGGTAAACTCTGAGGATATGGAAGAGCCTATAGAAATGGACGAAATAGAATGCGTACTTAAGCGTATTCAGATGTTCGACCCCATTGGTTCGGGCTCCCGCTCGCCGCAGGAATGTCTAATGGTGCAACTGCGCCAGTTCTCAGAAGACACACCATGGCTTAACGAAGCCAAACAGCTTATAGAAGAATATTCAGACCTATTAAGCAGTAAAGATTATCGCACGTTAATGCGTAAGAGCCGCTTGAAGGAAGATCAGCTGCGCGAGGCAATGCGTTTATTACAAACCTTGAATCCTCGCCCAGGTAGTGCTTTAGTTACTAAAGAGCCTGAGTACGTTATTCCTGATGTCTCGGTCGCCAAAAAGAATGGCCGTTGGGTGGTTGAGCTTAACCCCGACAGCCTGCCTAAGTTGAGCGTAAATCAACAATACGCTGCAATGAGTCGTCGTGCCAAAAATAGTAGCGACTCACAATTCATCCGCTCACACATGCAAGAGGCTAAGTGGTTCATTAAGAGCCTTGAATCTCGCAACGAAACCTTAATGAAGGTGGCAAACTGTATTGTGCAACAGCAAATGGGCTTTTTTGAACATGGCCCGGAAATGATGAAACCTATGGTGCTTAACGATGTAGCAGAAATGGTAGATATGCACGAATCAACGATTTCACGCGTCACAACGCAAAAGTATATGCATACACCACGTGGTATATTTGAATTGAAATACTTCTTCTCTAGCCACGTAGCAACAGAGTCTGGTGGTGAGTGTTCATCTACCGCGATTCGTGCATTGATCAAGAAATTAGTGGCAGCTGAGAAGCCTAGCAAGCCGCTAAGTGATAGCAAGATTGCTTCATTGTTGGCCGAACAAGGCATTAAAGTTGCCCGGCGAACAATAGCAAAGTACCGGGAATCGTTGTCGATCCCGCCGTCGAACCAACGCAAAAGCCTCATTTAAACGGGCTTAATAATATAAGGAAGACGAAATATGCAAATCAACCTTACTGGTCATCATGTCGAAATCACCGACTCTTTGCGTAATTATGTCGATACGAAGTTCAGCAAACTTGAACGTCACTTTGATCACATTTCTAATGTGCATGTCATCCTGAACGTTGAAAAATTAAATCAAAAAGCCGAAGCGACCGTTCATTTAAGTGGCGCTGAAGTATTCGCATCCTCAGAAAATACCGACATGTATGCGGCGATTGACAGCATGGTTGATAAACTCGACCGGCAGGTAATCAAGCATAAGGAAAAACTGAAAAAACATTAGTAGTTAATTAAGCATGGATATACAAGCCATCGTAAGTCTGGACCGCACCGAGTGTGCGGTTCAGTGTAATAGTAAAAAGCGAATTCTTGAGATCATCGCAGATATCGCTGCCAAAAATAACGAGAGCATCGATCAGGCAACGGTACTTAATAGTTTGATGTCTCGAGAGCGTATGGGTAGTACAGGAATCGGCAATGGCATTGCGTTACCACATGGGCGCTTGCCAGGTTTAGAAAAGGTGATAGCTATTGTTGTCACCAGTACGCCAGCCATTAATTTTGACGCGCTCGATGAAAAGCCGGTAGATATATTTTTCGCGTTACTTGTTCCTGAAGAGCAAACCGAAGGCCATCTACAAACATTGGCCACGGTAGCCGGTAAACTAAGCGATAAAGAAACGATTAAAGCGATACGTCGTGCCAGTACAAGCGATGATATTCTTTCTGCACTAAGTTAAAGATTTAAGCGCCTTAGCGAGGTCGTGACCAAGGCGCTTAAGACAATAAAGCGTATGCGATAAAACCAGAAGATTTGGGAGAAGTTAGGTGAAGCTGATTATAATCAGTGGTCGTTCGGGGTCTGGTAAGTCTGTCGCACTTCGCGCATTGGAAGATTTAGGGTACTACTGCGTTGACAACATTCCTGTAAACCTACTTCCTACCCTAACCCACACTGTTGTTGATGAATACGACCAAGTGGCGGTGAGCATTGATGTGCGTAACTTGCCGAAAAACCCTGATGATCTGGTAGAAATTTTAGATTATCTTCCGTCATCGTGGTCAATGACCATTGTCTATATCGATGCCAGCGATGATGTGCTGGTAAAACGCTTCAGCGAAACCCGACGTCTGCATCCCCTTGCGAAGCTCAATAAGTCTCTATCTGAAGCCATAAGGGCAGAGTCAGCCTTGCTAGCCCCTATCGCTGAACGGGCAGACTTATATTTAGATACAGACAAACTGACTATTCACCAACTTGCTGAGTTGATACGCGAGCGAATACTGGGTAAGAAAAGCTCCCGCTTAGTGCTGGTGTTTGAATCTTTTGGCTTCAAACACGGTATTCCGAAAGATGCCGATTATGTTTTTGATGCGCGCTTTTTGCCTAATCCTCACTGGGAGCCTGACTTGAAGCACCTAACAGGGCTTGATGCACCCGTTGAGGTTTTCTTAGGCTCTCAACCCGTTGTTACCAAGTTCATTTGGCAAATTCAGAATTTAATTACCACCTGGCTACCTCATCTAGAGCGCAACAACAGAAGTTACGTAACAGTCGCTATTGGCTGTACAGGCGGGCAACACCGCTCTGTGTATATTGCCCAAACTCTGTCGAAAACCTTCAGCGAAATACACCCAGATGTACAAATTCGCCATCGAGAGCTAAACCAGTAATGACAATTAAAAAAACGCTAACCATCGTAAATAAGCTGGGATTACATGCAAGAGCAGCGACCCAATTAGTGAAGCTTGCTAATCAGTTCGACGCCAAAATTATTTTAAAGAAAGGCGATAAAGAGGCTGACGCCAGCAGCGTTCTTGGTTTAATGATGCTGGAAAGCCATCAAGGTGAACAAGTGAATGTTATTGTAGATGGAAACGATGATGTTGACGCCCTTGCTGCCATTGAAGAGCTCATAGAAGGTAAGTTTAACGAAGACGAATAGTTTAAATCCGTCACCTGATTACTTATTAAACGTTTAGCGCCGTTTTATAGTTATACTGCGCAAAAGCCACGCAATTTTCATGACAGACTCATCGTAATTGCGATATTCTACGCCCACTTAGGCTTTAAAGCCTTCACCGTTCATCTTAATAGCAGGTAGGAATAACGCCTTATGGCAGAAGCGCTTGTTTCTAAATACGTACAAACCCAGTTACGCGCCCTTAATGCCGCGTTGACTAACGGTCAGTTTGTCTCAGTACGTAAGCTTCTGCTTGAACTTCCCCCTTCTGATGTCGCCCACATACTGGAATCGAGCCCGAGTAGAACCCGTGACGAATTATGGGAACTCATTGATAGCGACTTTCACGGCGACATCTTAGAGGAACTGTCTGATGATGTACGAAACGGTATTATTACCAAGATGCTTCCGGCCAATGTGGTTGATGCACTTGAAGAGATGGACACCGACGACTTAGCCGAAACGCTAAGCAGCCTGCCAGAGCCCGTTCTTGCCGACATTCTCGACTCAATGGATGCGCAAGACCGTTTACGTGCAGAACAAGCTCTATCTTATGGTGAAGAGACCGCTGGTTTCATCATGAACACAGATACCATCACCTTACGACCTGACGTCACGGTTGATGTGGTACTGCGCTATATTCGCTTGAAGGGTGAGCTTCCGGAAAACACCGATACCTTTTACGTAGTTAACCGAACCGATAACTTGGTTGGTATTGTTCCTGTAGCGCGTTTACTGACCGCTGAAACCGATAATAAGGTATCAGATGTCATGGACGAAGAGTCGGAAGCCATTCCGGTGAATATGCCTGATGACGAAGTCGCCAGTCTGTTCGAGCGCTATAACTGGCTATCAGCGCCAGTGGTTGATGAAAACAACCGGCTGGTGGGTCGAATTACCATTGATGACGTGGTAGATATCATTCGCGAAGACGCCGAACACTCGATGATGAGTATGGCGGGTCTAGATGACGACGAAGATACTTTTGCCCCCGTCATGCAAAGTACTAAGCGCAGATCGGTATGGTTGGCAGTAAACCTTGTTACTGCGCTAATGGCTGCAATGGTAAGTGACTTATTTGAAGCGGCGCTAAGTCAATTAGCGGTATTAGCTATTTTGAACACTATTGTGCCAAGCATGGGCGGCGTAGCAGGAAACCAGACCCTAACCCTTGTTATTCGCGGTATGGCGTTAGGTCACGTTAATGCCAGTAACTCGCGCTGGCTGATCAGTAAAGAAATCGCGATAGGCTTTTTAAATGGCGCTATATGGGCTATTTTAATTGCCTCTGTCATTGCGCTCTGGAAACAAGATTACATGCTGGGCATTATCATTGCGTTTGCCATGATGATAAACATGATTGCTGCGGCGTTAGCGGGCGCAACATTACCGATGATCATGAAGCGTCTTAAAATAGACCCGGCACTAGCAGGTAGCGTTATCTTAACCACTATTACCGATGTAGTCGGTATTTTCGCCTTCCTAGGTACGGCAACTTTATTTTTAATTTGAGTCTAGGCTTGAAGAATAGCTGGTGTTAAATACTTGCTTAGCCACTAAGCGATTCGGCAGTATGCCCGTTGATATTGAGCCTGTAATCTACTCCCTATACGGTTTGTACCAGCTGCCCACCGTTTTCAATAGTGTTTACTTTATCAACTCTTAGATTTTATAGTTCAACAACAATTAGCGACGCGTAGAACAGGTGCTTTGAGTTTAAAGTGAAGTATCTGTTAGGGATAATGGAAGGGATAATAGCTGGCTCTGCTTACGCGAAAAGCTTCACAAAGCCAGGCTAATTCAATACTCACAAAGTTTTTAAATCGCGGCCATACGAGCGGCTCAATCCGCTATTTAATAACTTTAAGGGTAGGCTTACCCTTTTTAGGTGGTACAGGCGCGTCTTGCACGTCACTTGCGTCAGCGTCTTCTAAAGAGGTTGGACCGCTTGGTTGTGATAAGTCTTCAGGCTCTTCACTGCGCTCTTGCTGAGCACGCGCTACATCTTCTTCTGTCGCGAACACAGTACCCGCGCCGTTTTCTCGCGCGTAAATGGCCATTACCGCCTCACATGGCATGCTTAATCTTCTAGGTTGCCCAGAAAAGCGTGCTTGAAACGACAGGCCATCTAAATCAAGAGAAAAGTTAACACACGCACTTGGCGATACGTTCAAGACGATTTGACCGTCTTTTACGAACTCTTGTGGTACTTCTACCAACTCGTTCATGGCATCAACCACAATGTACGGCGTTAGGTCGTTATCGACAATCCACTCATAAAAAGCCCTAAGTAAATAGGGCTGGTTTGACGTCATAGATGTCATAGCGGGTTGTGGATCTCGCGCTCTTGGTCAGTCAAAGACGCTTTAAACGAACTGCGAGAGAAAATGCGGTTCATGTAAGCGTTAATTTCTTTGCTGCCAGCACCGTTCAATTCGATACCTAACGCAGGTAGACGCCATAATAGCGGAGCAAGGTAGCAATCAACTAAGCTGAACTCTTCGCTCATGAAATAAGGCATTTCACCAAATACTGGAGCTAGTGATAACAAAGCTTCACGTAAATCGTTACGTGCTGCTTCAACGTCACCTTCGCCACGGAAAATTCGAGCTGCAAGTGAGTACCAATCCTGTTCAATGCGGTGCATCATCAGGCGGCTTTGACCACGAGATACTGGATATACCGGCATAAGTGGTGGATGAGGAAAACGCTCATCAAGGTATTCCATGATGATGTGCGACTTGTAAAGTACAAGCTCGCGATCAACTAGAGTTGGAACAGTACCGTAAGGGTTTAACTCCAACAGATCTTCAGACAGGTTGCTAGGATCTGTGTAGCTGATTTCAACACCCACACCTTTTTCTGCCAACACAATACGCACCTGGTGGCTATAAATATCAATTGTGTCAGAGAACAACGTCATAATAGAACGTTTATTCGCGGCTACGGCCATTCAATTTCCTCCGTCGAGAAACAAGTTTACGCTTACAAACGGTAAGCTTATTACGTTAACTCGTGCTACCTGAACACCCTATACAAAAGGGTTTTCAGGTAGCACGAGTAAATACCAAAAAAGGGGGCGAGAAGCCCCCTTTTCATATTATACATAAATCTGTGCGATTAGTGCACTTCTCGCCAGTATTCTTTCTTCAATAAGTAAACAAATACGAACAATACTGCGATAAAGATAAGCACCCACTTACCGATTTTGTGAGATTCAAGTTTCGCAGGCTCACCTGTGTACTCCAAGAAGTTCACGATATCGGCAACGGCTTGGTCGTACTCGTCAGGAGACATTGCGCCAGTACCATCTGACTTAATGCCTACATAACGCTTGACCATCTCACCATCAACCATTTGCTCTTCATAAGTGCGCGTTGGCGTACCTTGAAGTGGCTGAAGCACGTGTGGCATACCCACTTCTGGGAACACTGTGTTATTAACACCAAACGGGCGGCTTTCGTCAACATAGAAAGAGCGCAGGTAAGTGTAAATCCAGTCTTCACCACGAACACGAGCCACTAGCGTTAGATCTGGTGGAGCAGCACCAAACCACCCTGCTGCTGCCTCTTCAGGCATTGCACGAGTGATATAGTCAGACACCTTGTCACCCGTGAACTGCAAATACTCTTGGCCTAGTTCATCAGGAATACCCAAATCTTGGAATGAACGCTGATAGCGCTGATACTTCATTGAGTGACAGCCCAAACAGTAGTTCATGAACAACTGTGCACCGCGTTGTAAAGACGCCTTATCAGTCAAATCGATAGGCGCTTCATCTAGGTGTACGTTCCCGCCTGCCGCAAACGCGACGCCAGGTAGGAAGAAGGCTAAAAAGCACATCATTTTTTTCATTTAGAAATCCTCTCTGGCACTGGTTTAGTATTTTCGTTTTTGCTGTATAGGAACAGTGCAATGAAGAAACCGAAGTACATTACTGTTGCGATTTGCGAGGCAATGATTTTCCAGTTTTCTTGCGGCGTACCACCTAGGTAACCAAGGAAAACAAACACGATAGCGAACACAATTAGGTTTACTTTGTGTAGGCCACAGCGATAGCGCCATGATTTAACGCGACCACGGTCAACCCAAGGCAGAGCAAATAGCGCAGCAATAGCACCAAACATGGCAAGTACACCGAACAGCTTATCAGGTACCGCTTTCAAAATGGCGTAGAACGGCGTGAAGTACCAAACAGGGAAAATGTGCGCAGGAGTCTTCAGCGGGTTAGCAATTTCAAAGTTAGGGTGTTCCAGGAACTTACCACCCATTTCAGGGGCAAAGAACAGCACATAAGTGAATAGTGCTAAGAACACGCAGAACGCCACAAGGTCTTTAAGAACAATGTGCGGGAAGAACGGTAACACGTCATCAGCAATGTCGTACTTGCTTGTGTAGTACTCGTGAATTTCATATTTAGTCTTCTCAGACTCAGGCAGTGAGCCTTTCTTGTGCTTAATCGCAATACCGTCTGGGTTGTTAGAGCCCACTTCGTGAAGAGCGATGATGTGAAGGAACACAAGAATAACGATAACCAGAGGCAGCGCAATTACGTGAAGTGCGAAGAAACGGTTAAGCGTAGCGCCAGAGATAACGTAGTCACCCT
Source organism: Alteromonas infernus (assembly GCF_902705815.1). Classification (NCBI taxonomy): domain Bacteria; kingdom Pseudomonadati; phylum Pseudomonadota; class Gammaproteobacteria; order Alteromonadales; family Alteromonadaceae; genus Alteromonas; species Alteromonas infernus. Next base: position 222,511 of record NZ_CACSIG010000017.1, on the reverse strand, counting down.
GAAGCCAGATAACAAGGTCAGGACCTACAACAGGAATAGCACCAAACAGTGATACGATTACCTGCGCACCCCAGTAAGACATTTGTCCCCAAGGCAGTACATAACCCATGAATGCTTCTGCCATAAGCGCTAGGTAGATAAACATACCAAACACCCATAGAAGCTCACGAGGCTTTTGGTAAGAACCATAAATCATGCCGCGGAACATGTGTAGATATACCACAATAAAGAACGCCGATGCGCCAGTACTGTGCATGTAACGGATGATCCAACCGTAGTCGATCTCACGCATGATGTATTCAACAGAAGCGAACGCGCCTTCTGAAGATGGAACGAAGTTCATAGTCAACCAAATACCAGTAACAATTTGGTTTACCAAAACGATAGTAGCTAGGAAACCGAACACGTACCAAAAGTTCATGTTCTTTGGAGCAGGATATTGAAGGGCGTGCATGTTCGCAACGCGCATCAATGGGATGCGTTCTTCAATCCAACCTAGGAAAGCATTCATGTTAAGCAACCTCCGCTTCTGAGCCGATGATAACGGTGTTGTCATCAACGAACTGATAAGGCGGCACAACTAGGTTTAATGGTGCCGGTACGTTTTGGAATACACGTCCTGCCATATCAAACTTAGACCCGTGACACGGGCAGAAGAAACCATCTGGTACGCCTTCAACCACTTCTTCGAAAGCGCCATCTTTAAGGTGCTGTGGAGAGCAACCAAGGTGCGTACAAATACCCACTAGAATCAGGTATTCTTCTTTCATTGAGCGAAAACGGTTTTGAGCAAAAGTAGGTTGCTGCTCAGCTTCAGAGTTAGGATCTTTCAGCTTATCTTCGTGAGTGCCTAATTCTTCAAGAATTTCTGGCGTACGACGTACAATCCATACAGGCTTGCTTCGCCACATTACACGTACTAACTGTCCAGGCTCAATCCCGCTGATATCTACTTCAACGTCAGCACCGGCGGCTTTCGCTTTGGCGCTCGGATTCCAGGACGCAATAAAAGGCACAGCAGCACCAACGACACCTACACCACCAACTACCGACGTGGCAACGGTCAAGAACCGACGACGGGTGTTGTTTTCTGGCTGGTTTTCATTGTGTGCAGACTCTGTTGCATCTACAGATACATTGCTCATCCACATTTCTCCAGGTTTGGATAATTATGATGTGTAACCCAAGCTTATACTGGTTTTATCACGCTTGCGTCATACATCATATGGCTTGTCATGACAGCGACGTAACAGCAAAAATTTACTGGTTTACGAGGTCACGAAAGTTTTCAAAATTTTCGACCGCAAATGATAAAAGAAAAGCCCTTATAAACACAAGGTTTTACTGATATTTAAGCGATAATTTAATTCAAAAGGTGTGTTTAGGTTTAGTGAGGGAAAGACCTAAAATCAAGGTTTTGAAGAATATTTACTAGGATAAGGGGTAGAAATTAAACCTTTGTTATGAAATGAAGGGGCCTTCGCACTTTGCTGTACACTAAAAAACCAACAATGACCAGTAAAACGCAGGCAATAAAAAACCCGGCATAAGCCGGGTTTTTGCAATACAAAAAACGCAAAAATTAACGTTTTGAGAATTGTGGACGCTTACGCGCTTTGTGAAGACCCACTTTCTTACGTTCAACGCGACGTGCGTCACGAGTAACGAAGCCAGCTTTACGAAGTGCTGGACGTAGTGCTTCATCATACTCCATAAGAGCACGAGTAAGACCGTGACGGATTGCGCCCGCTTGACCGTTAGAACCACCACCTTTTACAGTGACGTAAACGTCAAACTTTTCAGCCATTTCAACAAGTTCAAGTGGCTGACGAACAACCATGCACTCTGTTTCACGACCAAAGTACTCGTCAAGAGCGCGTTGGTTTACTTTAATGCTACCTGTGCCTGGACGTAGGAACACACGAGCAGTAGAACTTTTGCGGCGGCCTGTGCCGTAGTATTGAGTATCTGCCATGTTAATAGCTCCTTAAATGTCCAAAACTTGTGGTTGCTGTGCTGCGTGAGAGTGTTCTGCACCAGCGTAAACTTTCATTTTACGGAACATTGCGCGACCTAGAGGGCCTTTTGGCAACATGCCTTTAACTGCTTTTTCAAGAACCATTTCTGGCTTGTGAGCAATTAGTTTTTCGAAGTTTGTCTCTTTAAGACCACCTGGGTAACCAGAGTGCGCATAGTACATTTTGTCTTGCGCTTTACGGCCTGTTACCGCAACTTTTTCAGCATTGATTACGATGATGTAATCACCAGTGTCCACGTGAGGCGTGTACTCTGGCTTGTGCTTACCACGAAGGCGTAGTGCGATTTCAGAAGCCAAACGGCCTAGAGTTTTGTCTGTGGCGTCTACCACATACCAGTCACGTTGTACCGTTTCTGGCTTAGCAACAAAAGTTTTCATTTTCAAATTCACCCGAATAATATCGTCGTTACTGATTTCTGAACACCAGAAATCACCTTAAAATCAACACAAAGACCCCTTCGAGCCGGCTGATTCTTCCACCTTCCCAAAGGTGGGCGTAACTGGGCAGGGCGCGAATTATACAGGAATTGACATAAATGCGAACCCCTAAGAATAAAAAATATGGATAAAATTTGGTCATGGAAAAATCACATAAAAATCTATGACCACTTTAACCATTCTACTTAGCGTTGACGAGACAACAGTTGAGCACTAATCAGTGTTTAACGTTCGCAGAAACGGGAAGTAAGTAAAGAAAGCTGGCTAACTAACAAATAAGCTTTCGTAACTTTCACTAAAACAGTAACTTGTCTGCCCGCACAATAGAGTTCTTAAGGTTTTCTTAAGTTTTCTGGTATACACTTTTACGGATCTCATATCGTCGAGTGTTTGAATGCGAATATTATTGGTTGAAGATGACAGGCCTTTATCTGATGCGTTAGCCTTGTCCCTTAAAAATGCAAACTATGCTGTTGACTGCGTTTATACAGGTGCAGACGCAATGACAACCCTTAGTATCGGGCAAACCGATATCGTTGTTCTTGATTTAGGCTTACCCGATACAGATGGTTTGAATGTGCTTAAATCGATACGCAAAAAGAATGCGACACTCCCGGTATTAATTCTTACTGCACGAGATAAAGTATCCGATAAAATCTCTGGGTTAGACGCAGGTGCTGATGATTATTTACCAAAACCGTTTGAAATTGATGAACTACTCGCCAGATTACGCGTTCTTGAACGCCGCCTAGGTACGGCTTCTCAAACAATTATTACGATTAAAAATGTGAGTCTTGATACCGCACACCACACGTTGACAATCGATAATGAGACCATCCACTTACCGAGACGCGAGCTTATGGTACTTAAAGCGCTTGTAGAAAATGCCGGGCGCGTATTGAGCAAAAATCAACTCGAAAACAAACTTTATGAATGGGGCGAAGAAGTAGCAAGTAACACAATAGAGGTTCATGTGAGTCATTTGCGAAAAAAAATGCCTGATAATTTTATCAAAACCATTCGCGGCGTGGGTTACTGTATATCTAAATCGGGAGAATGAGTTGTCGTCTATTCGCCGTTTTCTAATCCTTACACTAATCAGTGCTCTCGTATTGGTGATTTTTAGCGCAGCCCTTCATGGCTATCGCGCGACTCTAAATATCTCAAGTGCACTTTTAGACGACGAATTGATTGAACTCTCCCACGCCATTGCTTACTTCGATAGTAATCAACAGGAAGAAGAGCATGAACTGTTGTTTCAGATTTGGAAGAGGGGCGAACTAATAAGCACCTCTTCGGCTGAACTCACTACCCCAATAGCCGCCTTCACACCCGGTTTTTCTGAAGTCAACGCGTTAGGCACTCGTTGGCGTGTGTTTGCTAAGTACCAGGAACAAACTGCCACTTGGTACATGGTCGCCCAGCCGGTAAGCAACCGCTTTATGCTTACCGATTCACTCACCGTAGCGGCCATTACCCCTTTCATATTGAGTGTGCCTTTACTCGCTCTTATTCTGTTCTTTGGCATAACATGGGGCTTGTCACCTTTAAAACATTTATCTAGATTGCTAGCAAAGCGAAAAGGAAACGACTTTTCTGTCATTGCACTGCACAGAGAACCAAGTGAACTTACACCTGTGGTTTCCACACTGAATACCATGTTCAATCGTCTTAACGCTGCATTTGAGCGTGAACAACAGTTTGCTTCCAATGCGGCGCACGAACTTAGAACGCCTTTAAGTGTTATGAAAATCAATATTCACAACATCGCAAACGAATTGGGCGAAAAGGGTGAAGCACTTAAAACACTTAAGGCTGATACTGACAGAATGATCCACGCAGTAAACCAGTTTCTCTTGCTAACGCGAACAAGCCCAGAGACCTTTGTTGAACAACGAGAGCCTATTAATGTGCACCATGTCGCTCAAGAGGTTATTAGTGACCTTTATGGAAAAATAGAAAATAAAGCACAGGAAATTGCGCTGGAAGGAGATGAGGTTTGGCTTCAAAGCTCGCAGTTTATGCTATATACGCTGCTTCAGAATTTGGTAAGTAATGCGAGTAACTATTCGCCTAAAAATGCGCAAATTTTAATTAAAGTAGAATGTCATCACCGTGGTGTCTCATTAAGTGTATGCGATTCTGGCCCTGGCATTCCCGCTGATCAACGACCTGAGGTTATAAAACGGTTTCAAAGGGGGCCTACGAGTAAACCCACTTCGGGGAGTGGACTAGGTCTCGCAATTGTTGCGCAAGTTGTTGCTTTACATAATGCAGAACTGACACTGCACGAAAGCTCGATGGGCGGTTTAGAAGTAAGGGTGAATTTTTCAAATGACTTCGTACTTTAAGTCATCCCTTGCCTTTGCCTTTTTTGCCTGCCACGTACCAAGTGCCTGGGCGCTACCTGAGGTTGTAGTTGAAATTAAATCACATTTGTTTTACCCCCAAGAAGTCACTGTTCCAGCTGGGCAAAAGGTAAAACTTACTTTTATCAACTTTGACAATACACCAGAGGAAATCGATAGCTTCTCTTTAAACAGAGAGAAAGTGATATTTGCAAATAGCAGAGGCACCATATTTATCGGACCGCTCACACCAGGAGAATACCCCTTCTTCGGAGAATTTCATCCCAACACCGCAGTGGGTAAAGTGGTAGTGAAAAGCGCAGAGGACAATCAATATGCTCATTAATACTGTTGTGCTTTTTCTGCGTGATACGTTACCTATTTTCTTACTTATTAGCGTGCTGTTGGCCCTACCTCGCGTTTCCGCGGTCACTCTCTTATGGCGTTTGTTTGCGCTTATATTTATCGCATTATTGACCTATCCAAAGCTGGGCGTGGTGTCAGAATTTTACGAAGGCGCAGGATTTGAACTTCTTAAGACGTTATTATTTTTTATTGCGTGGATTGGCATGTGCTTTCTCGCGTCATCCGGCACATCGAGTTCATCATTGCTTAGCATTGGAATCTCGCTGCTCGTATTGGGCATTGGATTACCCAATTCGCTGCACTTTTTAGTTTACTTCATCTCTGAACTGACGAGAAACAGCGATAGCACCTTGCTATTTCTGGGAACCACTATTGGGCTTGGTATAAGCATCAGTATTGCTATCTTGCTCAATATTTTTCTCACTCAATTTGTTAGTTTAAAAACAACGCATTTCTTTGTTTCTGTTTTTGTTGCAGCGCAGGCAGCCAATATCGCTTTATTATTGGAGCAAACCGATACGTTTCCCTCGCCAAACCAACTTTGGGATAGCAGCGAAATTGTGAGCGATAACAGCGAATACGGGCACTTGCTTAACGCGCTTGTTGGCTATGAAGCCACGCCCTCTTTAAGTTATATCGTTGTCTTTTTGATTGCTTTGATTGTCCCTAATCTCATCACCTTTTTGTGTATAAGACAAAGGTCTACCCCTCTCAAGGAGGCCGCATGTTAAAACGTGCTTTTTTCTCCTTAATCACGTTTTTGTTACTGTTTGCCAGTCAGGCACGCGCAGATAACTTTACCGTCGATAAGGTATATCATCCTTACGTTCTGCCGTTTGAGCGAGAATTCGAATGGCGCCTAACATCGAGACAAAACGACGATGGAAATGTACTAATGCAACGTTTTTCATTCGGGCACGCACTTTCCGAATTTTTAATTTTAGAGGCCTATGTGGTAGGAGCGCGTGATGAGAATGAAGATTTTCGCGTAGAGGGTTACGAATTAGAACTACGTTGGATGATGACCGAACAGGGACAGTATTGGGCTGACTGGGGCACATTGTTTGAGCTTGAAAAACAACACAATACTGATGACTGGGAAGTAAAGGCTGGCTTGCTGACTGAAAAAGAGTTTGGTCAATTTAGCCTTACCACCAACATTACCGTCGTTTATGAATGGGGCGAAACGGTTGCTAACGAATGGGAAAGCGAATTTAAAGCCAAGTTTAGATACCGCTGGCTTCCCGAAATACAGCCTGGCGTTGAAGTTTATGTTGCTGAGGATTTTATTGGCGTAGGTCCAGCTTTCATGGGCATAAAGCGTTATGACAGACAGAAGCAGCTAAAGTGGGAACTGGGCTTTATAGCTGGACTAAACGGCGACAGTAAAGATCACACACTTCGCATGTCGTTGGAATACGAATTCTAGTGTAAGTTTGTACTTTAGCGCCCAACTTAAGCTTCCCTTAAGGTTCGACTTATAAAGTGCACGTCATTCGATGATTTACCAAATATTCTTATGCGCCAGTTTGACGTCAGTGTTGTTTTACCTGCTAAAAATGAAGCCAAAAACCTTTCTGCTTTGTTGCTAGAAATTTCAGAGGTGGTCCCTAATGCAACAACAGAAATTATTGTTGTAGATGATGGTAGCAGCGACGAATCTCTATCCTTACTGCGTAACCTTTCAAGCACCTTGCCGGTAAGTTGTCGGGTCATCGTCCATCCTATGAGCTGCGGTCAAAGCACGTCCGTTTTTCACGGTGTTTTGCAGGCAAAAGGAAAGTGGATCATCACCCTTGATGCTGATGGGCAAAACGATCCTGCTGATATACCGCGACTTATTCGCGCAGCTAAAGAAACTAACGCAGCGCACTTCTGCGTTATCGGACATCGTAAGAAGCGAAAAGATACCCCGTGGAAGCGATTTCAGTCTAAAGTTGCCAATCGTGTTCGCCAGTGGATCCTACAGGACGACACACCAGACACGGGCTGTGGCTTGAAGCTACTCCCAAGAAGCACCTTTTTACTTTTACCCTACTTTGACCATATGCACCGATATATTCCCGCTTTAACTAAAAGGCTTGGGGGAAAGGTGGTATGTGTATCGGTCAATCATCGCGCGCGTTTAGAAGGTAAATCAAATTACACAGCGTGGAATCGTGGCTGGGCAGGGATCATCGATATGCTTGGCGTCAGATGGCTAATGTACAGAAACAAGCTTAATCACATTGTCAGCGGAATGGGTCATGAAGACTAATATCCGCCGCCTCAAAAGCGTCATACAGTTTTTCATCGGGGCAGCTAGCATCGCGCTTATCTGCTATGTGTCGCTAGAGGTCACTGGTGAAGTATGGAAGCACGGTGATGATACAGATTGGTTGAATGCCTATATTTCAAATTTAAATTGGCAATCGCTGTGCATGATACTGGGTGGTTGTGTTGTACTTTTAACCATGGGTTTTCCCCGTCAGGCTGTCAGTTTTTTTTGCGGAGTGGGCTTTGGCGCATTGCAGGGAGGATTAATTGCCTTGTTGCTAACGGTATTGTCTGCATGTGTAGCCTACGCATTAGCAAATGGCCCTCTGCGCTCACTCGCCGTCCGTCTTTTAGGTTCAAAATTAAAACCTGTTGAAAACAAACTGGCCAAGCGAAGTTTTCGCAATGTGTTAATTGTTCGTTTATTCCCTGTAGGCTCAAACTTAATCACAAACGCCGTCGCGGGTGTGCTAAGCGTTCCGTTTGTCCCGTTTATTCTGGCAAGTGCAATCGGCTTTGCGCCTCAAACTTTTTTGTTTACCTTGCTTGGAAGCGGTTCTCGATTTGTCAGTTCCCTTGAACAGCCTTTACAAATTGGTGGCTTAATCATTAGCCTTCTTCTACTTCTATCCTTATCAGGCATTTCTCGTAGGAGTGAGCCGTCGTGAGGCTTGTGCTTAATTCAAATAGCCATGCATCTACCCTGTTCTTTTTTGCCTGTGCTCTGATATTTGTTGGTCTGGGTTTCAGAGATGCTTGGCCCCCCGATGAGCCTCGATTTGCCTTGGTCGCAAAAGAGATGGTGAACAGCGGACAGTGGCTTGTGCCCATGCGCGGTGGCGAAATTTATCCAGACAAGCCTCCTGTGTTTATGTGGTGTATTGCCTTCTTTTACCTTATAACGGGTAGCCTGAAGGTGGCTATGCTCCTGCCTAACGCTATCGCAAGCCTTGTCACTTTGGGGTTAACCTACAAGCTATCGCTAAGACTTGCCAGTGAAAAAGCGGCAATGTTGAGTATGCTCGTACTTCTACTGAGCCCTCAGTTTCTTATTCAAGCCAAATTTGCTCAAATAGATGCCCTTGTCGCCTGCTTTATCTGGATTAGCGTCTACGGACTCATTCAGCACTTTTATGTGCATGTTAATTGGCGGTGGTACTTTGCAGCATGGTTCTTTATGGGGCTTGGGATCATAACCAAAGGCGTTGGCTTTTTACCTGTTCTTTTATTTATCCCCATTGCATTTTTCGCATTTACCAGCGGCTCACATCGCGGCAAGTGGTCATTGCGCATGTTGTTTGGCCCCTTAGTCATGCTATCAGTTGTGGCGATGTGGCTTGCACCTCTACTTTATCTTGGTTTGATAAAACAAGATCCTCAAATACAACAATACTTGTCGAACATTTTGTTTAAACAAACGGCTGAGCGATATGCCAATGCCTGGCACCACATAGAGCCCTGGTATTACTATATTGTTGAAGTTATTCCTGTATTTTGGATAACTCCAATTGCCATACTTGTATCAAAAGCTAAGTCGTTAAAAGATGCACTTACTCACAACCACGCTTACTCATCCTTGTTGATATGGGTAATATTGGTTGTCATTTTCTTTAGTATCAGCCCAGGTAAACGTGGTGTTTATGTTCTACCGGCACTGCCTGCGTTGAGTATGGTTGCAGGCCTGGTACTTGCGAATTCAACTGTATCAAGAGGGTTGGTGCTTTTTGCGCGCGCAGTTACTTCGTTAATCTCTGCCGTTTTATTGATTGCTGGCTTAGCACTGCTATTTCACGAGCCCACCGCTGTTAAGCTGATGACGCGCTTTGACAGCGACAGCGAAACCCTTGTTCGTTTAAGCATAGTATTACTTGTACTCGGTTTCGCTGGGCTTTGTACTCATATTGTCTACTATGTTTACAATAAAAAGCGCAACGCAGGGGATGGAGAATTACTCGCCCGCCAATTACTGGCATGGCTTTTCATTTTAACTGTAATTCCTTCAACATTCGGTGCATGGCTGCTAAATGACTACCGTACTCCCCGTATAGTCCTTCAAAATGCAGAAAGCCAAATAAGTAATATGTTGACGAAGGATTCAACTGCCTTCGAGGTAGGGATAGTCAGCTTTAAAGAACAGTATTTGCTTTATTCACCCTTTGAAATGGCTCATTTTGGTTACCATACCCCGAAAGAAGTAGAAAACGGTACAGCGTGGGCTTGGCTGGCTAATACTTCCGAGCCTTCCCGCGAGCAGACAAAGGTTTCAGGCCAGCGGGTTAGACCGCCAATGCGTCAACGCTTTTTGTTAGTTCCAAGTGACTACAAATTTCAATGTGCAGACTTATCACAAGCCACTTCACTGGGCGTAGTCCACCGTGACGAATGGTTATTGCTTCCTGCCACTGCTGCGAGCGCTACCTGTGATTTACCGGCTAACGGCCCAGTTTTTAATAGCTATGACGGCTCAAGCGATTAATTAGCTTGGGCGTTCTTAACATTTTGTACTGACATTTATAAAAGTTTTTCCCACTTAAGGTTCTCTTAAGGTCTCGCGTAAATACTCATAACATCGCAAAACCAATGAGCATGTTTATGAGTCACGTTTTAGCTTCAGTTTCAACCCAGTTTGCTGGTCAGCAATCTGCGATTGTCTCAAAGAAAAAGCCCACTATAACCTTTATCGCGGCAAAACATGGACATAATGCCCGCCGCCGTATTGAAGCGTTTATTGCGAGTGGTTTTAAAGCTCATTATAACGCACGAGTGACTTCCTTTATGCCTATGCTGTTTGCTCTTGACGCTAAGGGAGTTAAAGCCGCCGCAGGCGCAAGGTTTGCCGCCTATGATGGTCAGTATAATTCGCTTTTTATAGAGCAATACCTTAGTACTTCGGTAGAAACCGCCCTCACCTTACAAGGGGTAACCGTAAACAGAGCGCATATTGCTGAAGTTGGAAACCTTTTTAGCAGTGCATCGCGCTATACCCTCCCCTTGTTATTTGCCCTGTTCTTCGTTTTAAAACGATGTGGTAGCAAATATCTGGTTTTCAGCGCGACCTCACAGCTCACCTCTTTACTCTTGAGCGCGGGTATTCAACTCCTCCCCCTTGTTAAAGCCGATGTATCAAAACTTAAAGGGAATAGCGATGACTGGGGTACCTATTATGACACCGCACCTCAAGTTACTGCCCTGTCGCTAAATCACGTAACCCAACACATAATTGGCAGCCCTGAACTTAATGCTCATTACCAACGTGCAATTGAGCTTATTTGCGCAAATGTGGATGCGTTAACGCAAAGTATCTGCACAAAAAAGGAAACGGCGTATGTTGCTTAATCAGTATATAAATGGGCACGATAATGACGTTGCGCTTAAATGCACACACGGTTCAATAACTTACCGCGCCCTTTTGAGCGCCGTCGAGAACCTCGCAAGCTGGATAACAAACCACAATGCCGAGAGGGTGGGCATTGCCTTTGACAATAGCTTTGCATGGGTGATTGCTGATTTAGCCTGCCAACAGGCTGACGTCTGCTGTGTCCCAGTTCCGTTATTTTTTAGCGCTTCCCAACAAGAACATGTATTAAATGAGAGCCAGTGCCACTTTTTATTGACCAATCGCGGTGGTGAACTAAGTGAATGGAGTGAGTCACCGATTGTTATTGATAGCGAAAACGACATTGTCGCTCATCCACTCAAACATGACTCTCGTGTATACACACCTGTAGGTACTAACAAAATAACCTTTACTTCTGGCTCTACGGGCTCACCGAAAGGCGTGTGCCTGTCAACTGAATCGCAATGGAAAGTTGCCCATTCTATTGAGCGTGCTGTTCAACCAGAAATAGTGAACCACCTGTGTTTACTGCCATTGTCCACCCTACTTGAAAATATTGCAGGTGTTTACGCCCCTCTGTACCACGGCGGCACGGTTTATTTAGCCACAGCATCTGAGCGCGGATTTCAAGGGAGCAAACTCGTCAATCCAAACGCGCTGCTGTCACTGATAGACCGCGTTCAACCAACGTCTGTGATCTTGGTTCCCGATTTGCTAATGGTGCTAGTACAGGCATGTAATCAGGGCTGGACACCACCTTCATCACTAATGTTCATTGCTGTTGGCGGTGCACATGTAGCGCCCACTTTGCTGGCGCAAGCTCAAGCGAAGGGACTACCTGTATTTGAAGGTTATGGCTTATCTGAAGCGGTATCAGTATCAACATTGAATACGCCCACTTGCAATACGATGGGCAGTGCCGGAAAAACGCTTGGTCATAATCAACTGCACATCGAAGAGGGTGAAATCGTAGTCACAGGCAACCACTTTTTGGGCTATCTGAATCAACCTTCCTCATTTTATCCGAACCAGGTCAGAACCGGCGATTTAGGCGTTTTTTCTGACAACACACTTACGCTGAATGGGCGTATAAAAAACATAATGGTGAACAGCTTTGGCAGAAATGTATCGCCAGAGTGGATTGAATCTTTATTGCTGGGAACAGGACTGTTTAGACAGGCTTTGGTGTATTGCGAAGCTAAACCATACTGTGTCGCGCTCCTCGTACCCGCTTCCAATACTATTTCTAATACACAGATTCAAAGCACCGTGGCGCTTATCAATAAGCAGTTACCTGACTATGCGCAAGTAGTTAATTTCGCCAACATCGGTCTTTGCACGCCAGAAAACCAACTACTTACCCCAACGGGAAAACTGAAACGTGACGCAATAATTACCCGCTACGCGACAGACTTAGACATGCTCTACCAGAGCCAAGATCAACACCAGCAATGCGTTCAAAGCACAACAGCATTTTCTTCTCAATTTGTTATCAAGGAATAATTTATGAATTTCTATCAGCAACTTCAAAGCAACACCGAACATGCCAGACAGTCATTCTTACAGGCGCCGATTATACAACGCTGCTTTAACGGTGATTTTAACCTAAACGACTATATTGCCTTTCTTCAACAGGCCTATCATCACGTTAAGTTTACTGTTCCACTGCTTATGGCTACAGGTGCCAAACTCAACGAAGATAAGGAATGGCTAAGAGAAGCAATTGGTGAATACATTGAAGAAGAAATGGGTCACCAGGAGTGGATCCTTAACGACCTTGCAGCCTGTGGCGTTGATAAAGAAAAGGCGAGGAATAGTCAGCCTGCACCCGCCACCGAATTAATGGTTGCCTATGCTTTTGATGCAATAGCTCGCAAAAGTCCACTGTATTTCTTCGGCATGGTATTCGTTTTAGAGGGCACAAGTATCGCGCTTGCCGACGCCGCTGCAAAACAAATCAAAGACAAGTTATCACTGCCTAAATCAGCGTTTAAATACCTTACCTCTCACGGTGCGCTAGACCAAGAGCACATTGTTTTCTTTGAAGGGCTTATGAACAAAATTACCGCCCCCAAAGAGCAACAAATGATCATTCACAGCGCGAACATGTTTTATCGCTTATACGGAGATATCTTTCGCGAATTAACACCCGAACACGGCTTGGAACAGGTTGCTTAAATTCAAGGGTTTACCTCTGGTGCTTATCTCCTGAGGTAAACGGCTAACACGTTAAGGTAAATACAATGAATATTGAGTGGCGTAATCAAGTGGTGCTTCTTACAGGTGCTACTGGCGGTATTGGTAAAGCAATAGCCAAGGCGCTTGATGAAAAAGGCGCGCACATTATCCTAACTGGCAGAAGTAAGGCGAAGCTCGAACAGCTGCAACAAAATTTAACCCTTCATCATACCGCCGTTATGGCTGACATTACGTCAGATGAAGGCAGAGATAGAGTAGTAAGTGCCTGCCAACGACTTCCTTTAAGTATTCTGGTTAACAATGCCGGCATTACCTATGTTGGCGAGTTTGTGGGCACCCCTATCGAGTCGATTGTGTCGACAAATATGCTGGCACCCATGCTACTAACCCAACGCCTGCTGCCGTTACTAGAACGTAGACCGTCTGCGCACATTGTGAATGTAGGCTCTGCTTTTGGAGGTATCGGTTTTGCTGCGCACGGAACCTACTGCGCAACTAAATTCGCGTTGAAAGGCTGGACGGAAGCCATGCACAGAGAATTCAGCGATAGCAAAATCAAATTTCATTATCTAGCGCCACGTGCAACGCGCACCGACATAAACGACCAACGCGCTATTGCGCTAAACGACGCATTAGGCAACCAGACAGACGAGCCTGATGCAGTAGCACAAGCATTTATTAAACAGTTAGAAAACAATTTGCCAAGAGTGGCGCTAGGACGTGCTGAACGCTTTTTTGCCAAACTTAACGCGCTAGTTCCCAGTGTTGTTGACAACGCGTTGGCAAAAAAACTTCCAATAATTAAACGCTATGCCTTTCAAAAATCGCGATCACAAGACAAACAAACCAGCGCTCAAAACGATACCCGCCTGGGTAATAAGCTGATTTAACACGAGGACATTACTATGAAGAAATTAACCACGCTTAGCACCACGGTAATTCTAGGACTCGGTCTGGCATTAAGCCATACGGCTATGGCTCAAGCTAACGAGGTCACAGAAAGTACAGCGCCGACATCTGCCTTAAGTGAAACAGCAACCAACCCGTTAAAGACACTTCAGCATCAGTGGGCACATATTAACTATGAACTTGATGATGCAGAAAAGGAAAAAGCATTCGTCGCCCTTATTAATACCGCTAAATCTTTCGTTAAGGCAGAACCCAACAACCCTGAACTATTGATTTGGCAAGGCATAATTCAATCCAGTACAGCCGGTGCCAAGGGCGGACTTGGTGCTCTGGACTTCGCAAAGGATGCTCGTAAGAGTTTTGAACAAGCAATGCGATTGGACGAAAACGCACTCTCTGGCTCTGCGATGACCAGTCTAGGTGTGCTGTATCATAAACTTCCGGGCTGGCCTATTAGTTTCGGTAGCGACAAAAAAGCTGAGAAATTGCTAAAGCATGCGCTTGAAATAAACCCTGACGGAATAGATCCCAACTATTTCTACGCGGAGTATTTATTCGATAACGGTAAATATGACGAAGCCCTTAAATTCGCCAAAAAGGCGCAGGTCGCTCCAAGTCGTGCAGATCGCCCTCTTGCAGACTTAGGTCGCAAAAGAGAGATCGCTTTATTGGAAGCGAAAATAGCGAGAAAAAGTTAGTCACCCCAAAGGTATACAGGGAAAGGCAATGCTCTTATTGCCTTTCCATTTTCAACAAGTATTAGATTTTCACTGCAAATACCGTTAGATTAGCCGCCGATTCAACGATAATTCATGAAATTACTAACAATTTCTTCGAGTTATCTCGTTTATTCCTAACTACTTCTATTTTATAAAGGCGACTTTTCATGCAGAAAAAGAATTTCTTCTCTCCTTTTCTATTCATCCTTATTACTACGTTGTCGATATCTACGGTTCATGCAAGCACCCCTGATTTACTACCGTTACAACACGCGTGGGCAAAAGCGAACTATAAGCTTGAAGGTAAAGCCCAATTAGAGGCATTTTCTGCACTGATTGCGCAGGCGAAAGTGTTAGTCGAGCAATCAGAAAATAGCGCTGAAGCACTGACCTGGCTAGCTATCTCTCAATCAAGTACTGCAAGTGCGAAAGGCGGTTTAGGTGCCCTGGACTTTGCTGAAAGTGCGAAGGAAAACTTAGAACGTGCCATTGAAAAAGAGGAAGCGGTATTAGAGGGGACGGCACTCACTGTATTAGCGGCACTTTATCATAAAGTACCAGGCTGGCCAGTTAGCTTTGGAAGCGATAAGAAAGCAAAACAATTATTTAAGCGCGCATTGGAAATTAACCCAGAAGGTATGGACCAAAACTTCTTTTATGCTGAGTTTCTTTTCGACGATGGTGAATACGAAGAAGCCCAAGGTTTTTTAATCCGTGCTCAAAACGCGCCTGAAAAAGCCAACCGCCCTCTAGCCGATAAAAAACGCAGAGAAGAGATTGCTATACTTCAGGCAAAATTGGATAAAAAAGCATAGTATCATTTGCTTTATGCGGGGCTATCGCGCGTCGCTTATGAGTTCGAAATAAGCAACATCCTCGCTTTTTGCGTGTAGAAAGGTGAATTTAACGCCTTTCTACATAAACAGCACATACATAGGTGGCACTTATCCTCATGTATAAATTGTAAACAGTTCTCATTCGGTATCAGCACTCCTATTATGAAAGAAAAAAGGAGTGGCCCAATGCCTAAAATCCCACGTTCCTCAGACAACGACTATACCGATGACATGAGCCGAACACGCCGCGAATTTATTGCGCGCGAAACCGGCACTCAGCTAAACCACTTAGGACACTATTCCATACCGCCCGAAACCTTGTCGGGAAACATAGAAAACTTCGCAGGCGTTGCACAGGTTCCTATCGGCTTTGCAGGCCCGATGCTAGTGAACGGAGAGCACGCCAAAGGCGAGTTCTACGTTCCAATGGCCACAACAGAGGGTACACTAACAGCCAGCTACAGTAGAGGCATGCGCTTAACAAGAGAGGCTGGGGGCATAACTACAACAGTCATTGATGATGCCATGCAGCGAGCGCCTATGTTCGCGTTTTCTAACGCCAGAGAAGCCCTCGAATTTGGCAAATGGGTTGAGCAAAACTTTGAAGCCATCAAACGCGCCAGTGATAACACCACCAGCGTGGGCAAACTAAGGGATATCGAGCAGTACGCTGCGTCTAAGCTTCGCTGGCTAAGATTCAATTTCACCTGCGGCGATGCGGCTGGTCAGAACATGGTAAGTAAAGCCACTAAAGCGGGTTGTGAGTGGATACAAGCGAACTACCCTCGCCCTATCGAGCACTTTGTACTGGCCGCTAATCTTGATACCGATAAAAAGCACTCTCACTTAAACTCGCTGCATACCCGCGGAAAGCGCGTTGTATCAGAAATAACCCTGCCAAAAAAACTTATGACGGACATTATGCATTGCCCGCCAGAAGCATTATTTAAACAGCGCCAGTATTCAAATATGGGCGCACTAATGGCAGGTAGTGTTAATAACGGTGCCCACTTCGCTAACGGCATCACCGCCATGTTTATCGCTTGCGGGCAAGATGTTGCTAACGTAGCTGAGTCGTCAGCGGGCTTCACCTACGCCGAGATCACGCCAAATGGTGACTATTACTTCTCGGTCACCATTCCATCGTTAATCGTTGCTACCTATGGTGGCGGGACGGGTCTGGCTACACAAAACGAATGTTTAAGCGTACTTGGCTGTACACAAAGAGGTAGCGTGAATAAGTTTGCTGAAATTGTTGCGGCGACTGTGTTGTGCGGCGATCTGTCTTTGGGTTCTGCTGTGGTCGCGGATGAATGGGTGAGCAGTCACGAGCGACTAGGTAGGAACCGTTAGAACTAGCAGGTTAGTCGCAGCACGATTACCGTCAAGAAAGGGAAAGCATGCGTGAGCAAAGATTTAGTGGGTACTGATAACAATACTAAACGGCTGACATACTGGGGCGTGTAACCACAAAGTACGCGCCTACTCCCATAAACATCGCAATGCCTATATAAGCGGGAATGGGCATAGATGCAAATAGACAAACAAGAATAAAGCTTATCAACATGCTGCGCAGCAGGCAATGCATTTCACTTTTTTCGATATTGCCCCGTGCTTGCGCCACGCAACCAGACTCGGGCCGTATTTGGGGTGCTGAATTAGCCAACTTTCAAGGCGCGGTGAAGATTTTGTAAAACAGAAAAGCGCACCTATTAAAAATACCGTTGTCGGCATTACGGGTAAGAAGGCACCAATAATACCTAAACACGTTAAAAACAGCCCTAACGATAAATATAGTACTTTTTTCATAAAACAGTCACGCCCAATCCAGTCCAACTCCGTGGTAAGTGTTATGACACAACACCGGCTACGCACATTTCCAACGTGCTATTTTTATACACAGATTATAGACAAAATGGATCTACATCCCTTTGCCATAAATCAAACCTACTTAATAACCATACGCCAAAATAAAGAAGTTTCCATCTACATTAGGCTAATTCGGTAGGGTTAGCATTAACCCATAGCGCATCTCAGCATTGCACTACGGGTTTACTGGCATGAAAAATGACGAGTGAGTTTATGAATAAGGTGTGTTTTTAGTTCGCAAGACGTGCAAATCACTTAGCACTTGAAGACTGCTTGACCTGCTGCCACAAAGCTTCCATTTCATCTAAGGTCAATGCGTCAAGCGTCTCGCCTTGCTTTGCCGCCAAACGCTCTACACCTTTAAAACGGTTAGCGAACTTGTTACTGGCGTTTCGAAGTGCGGTATCAGCATCTACCTTGCAGTGTCTTGCTAAGTTAACCATAGCAAAAAGTGCATCGCCAATTTCTTCTTCTATGGCATTTTGATTGTCGTGAATCGCTTCGCCATCGGACGTGCTATTGACATGCTGCGACGCTTTTTCGGCAGCGGTTTCTGCTCGCTGCTTATAATCTAATTCTAGCTGAATCTCTTCCACTTCCTCGCGCACTTTATCAATTACAGGTGCGACATCAGCCCAGTCAAAACCTACCTTTGCACAAGCTTTCTGTAGCTTTTGCGCATACATGAGTGCCGGCATGCCTTTGGGAACGCTGTCGAAAATACTGGTTTCTGCGGCTTGAACACGCTGCTCAGAACGCTGCTTTTTAAGCTGTTTTTCTTGGGCTTTAATCGCATCCCACTGTGCGTTTAAGGCAGTGTCGCTGAGTCTTGCTCGCTGAAGCGCTTCGCCGCCCTTTTCACTGCCTTTCCCATCATCGACAGACTGCGCGCCAAAAACATGCGGGTGGCGACGCACTAGCTTGTCGCTAATGCTTTGCGCTACATCGTCAAAAGAAAATGCGCTAGACTCACTGGCGATCTGCGCGTAGAACACCACTTGAAACAGTAAATCACCCAACTCATCTTTAATGTCGTGCATATCACCGCTGGCTATAGCATCAGCCACTTCATAGGCTTCTTCTATGGTGTAGCGAGTGAGGCTTTCCATGGTTTGTTTTACATCCCACGGACACCCAGATTCCGGGTCGCGCAGCTGCCTCATAATTTCAAGCAGCCGCTGCATTTCACCAAGGCTAGCTTTGCTTGCGTTTTGCATCAGTAATGCCTTTAAGCTGTCTTAATCTTGTCAGCACTTTCGATACCGTTTCTAAATCCTGCACTTCAATGGATATCGTGATAAGCGCCGTTTGCCTGTTTTTATCACTTAAGCTATTAACCCCTAGTAGCGGGACGTTTTCATTGGCAAGCACAGTGGTAATGTCACGCAGTAAACCATTTCTATCATGGCAGAATATGTCTATGCCGGTTTCAAACCCTACTTTAAGCTCTTCTGACCAGTTAACCTCTATCTGACGCTCAGGGTGCTGTGACAACAAGTTCTGCAGCTGATCGCAGCTTTCTTTATGAACGCTAACTCCTCGCCCTTGCGTGATGTAGCCTAGGATAGGCTCGCCGGGCACAGGCTTACAGCAATTGGCTAATTGGCTCATTAAGTGGCCCACGCCCTGTACGACCACCGCATCTTTTTTGCCCGTCCCCGCTGCCGTTTTACGGGTTTTCACCTTAGGACTTATTTCTGGTTCTGGCGCTGGCGGTTCCTGAAGGTGATGGATAAAGTTAATCACTTGCATAACCCGCACGTCGCCCGCGCCTACGGCAGTATATAAATCGTCAAGCGTTTGCAGATTAAACTTCTCGACAGCCTCGTGTGGCACTTTGGCGGGTAAATGGGCCCGCTGTAATTCACGCTCTAAAAGCTCTTTACCTGCAGCAAGGTTTTTGTCCCTGTCCTGCTTTTTAAAGTACGAGTGAATAGTGGCTCTAGCCCGTGATGAGTGCACGTAGCCGAGGCCGGGGTGCATCCAATCTCGACTAGGGTTTGGCTCTTTACCCGTAAGCACTTCTATTTGATCGCCGCTTTGCAGCAAATAAGTAAAGGGCACTATACGCCCATTCACTTTAGCGCCAATGCAGCGGTGGCCCACATTACTGTGAATGTAATAGGCAAAATCAAGAGGCGTAGCACCTTGTGGCAAGTCAATCACATCCCCTTTCGGCGTAAACACATACACCCGGTCGTCGAACACTTGGCTGCGAAGCTCTTCAACTAAATCGCCAGATTCAGCCACTTCCTCTTGCCACGCGAGTATGCGACGTAACCAGTTTATGCGCTCGTCATAGCCCGACTGTTTACCCGTGCTGCCTTCTTTGTACTTCCAGTGGGCCGCCACGCCTAGCTCTGCGTCCTGATGCATTTTCTGAGTGCGAATTTGAATCTCAACCGACTTACCTTCAGGCCCAACGATAACGGTATGAATCGACTGGTAACCATTGGGTTTTGGGGTCGCGATATAATCGTCGAACTCGTTAGGTAAATGCTTGTAGCTAGCATGCACCGTTCCTAGCGCTGCGTAACAATCCTGTAGCCGCTCGGCAATAATGCGCACCGCGCGAATATCAAATAGCTGTTCAAACGTAAGCCGTTTTTTCTGCATTTTTTTCCAAATGCTGAAAATATGCTTAGGTCGACCGTATACCTCAGCACGGATTTGCTCTTTGTCTAGCAGGCCTTGAAGGTCGTCAACAATAGCATTGATGTATTCGGCGCGTTCTCTACGCTTTCCGTCTAACTGCTTTGCGATTTGTTTATAAGTAATAGGGTGCAAGTAGCGAAAGGCGAGATCTTCAAGTTCCCACTTTAACTGGCCAATGCCTAGGCGGTTTGCCAACGGGGCGTAAATGCTAGCGCATTCTCGAGCCACCATTACGCGGGTTTCTTCGTCCGCTTTTTTAACCTGTTGCAGCGCGCAAATGCGCTCGGCCATTTTAATAACCACCGCACGCACGTCTTCAACCATGGCAAGCAGCATGCGGCGAATGCTGTCAATGTGCTGTTCGTCTGACTTTTCTGCAAACCCAGACCCGTTTACTTTGCGGGCATGTAAAGACTTAATAGCGTCCATTCTGCGCACGCCAACAACCAGGTCGCGAATTTCGCCGCCGAATTCTTCATGAATGTCGTCTTCGCTTAGCGCGTGCTGTTCGCAATAAGGAAATACTAAGGCGGCCTGAAGCGTCGCGTCGTCCATATTGAGCTGACACAGAATCTCTACCATTTCCTGACCGACTAACAAGCGCTCAGGAATAGACGATACAGCGCTAAGCTTGTCTTTCGTTTCTGCGTGTAAATTCAGGCTGTCTAGCCACGCTTCGAAGGGTGGCCGGTCGGCTTCGTGGACCTTTCTTGTCGATACCATATCCGTTACTCGCTACTGCTGCCTTTGCGTAAACAAGGCCATCATTTCCATGTGATGGGTGAAGGGGAACATCTCTGCTACGCCCGCTTTTTCCATTTCATAACCCCCGTTTATCAACACTTTTGCGTCTCTAGAAAACGTACTTGGGTTGCAAGAAACATACACTATCGTTTTTGGTAGTGCTTTTACAAGCGCGTGACAAACCGTCAAGGCTCCCTCTCTTGACGGGTCGAGCAATACTTTATCAAAACCCTGCTGCAAAGACGCTTCGACGTTAGCCTTATTGGCCAAGTCTAAATGCAGCCACTCAACGTTTTCAATGCCCTGTTGCTGTGCATTATCTCTAGCACGGCGCACCATCTCTGCAACCCCTTCAATTGCCTGTACCAAGGCGCCCTTTTTCGCAATGGGCAAGGTAAAATTCCCTAAGCCGCTAAACCAATCAGCGATACGTTCATTAGGGCGCGGGTCTAGCCATACTAAAGCCTGATTGATCATTTTTTCGTTAACCACTTTATTAATTTGGATAAAGTCGTTAGCACTGGGGGAAATCGAGCAGCCGTCAACGGTATGCATAATTAAGCCCTGAGCTTCCCCTACACTGCGCAGGCGACCTTGCTTATTTTCAAGCACCACATCTAAACCATGAGCTTTAGCAAAAGCATCTACCGTTTCGATAAGCGCATCTTCTAGTGCCTTAGTGTGTTTAATAACTACTTGCGCCCTGTTGTCGCCAGCAATAAGGCTGATATGCCCAATATGGCGCGCGCTATCATACCCCTCTAGCGCATTACGCAACGGGCCTATAGCCGTTGATAGTGGGTTAACGAGTATAGGGCAGGTGTCAAGGTTAACTACTTTGTTGCTGTTGGCCTCTCTGAAACCCAATTTAATATTATCTGGGTTGCGGGCATCAATAGCTAACCGCGCTTTTCTGCGATATTGAGGGCGCGGTCCTACCAATGGAGCTTGCCAAACGCCACTACCTATAGAAAGCTGACGCTCCATCATAGTTTTAAGCGCGTTATCTCTGTACGCTAACGCAGCGTCGGCATCAATATGCTGCAACTGACAGCCACCGCAAGCTTCAAATACCGGGCAGAAGGGGGCTTGCCGCAATTCGCTTGGCCCTTGGATGCTAATTGTTTTAGCACTAACAACCTTCTTTTTGCTCGATACCACCTCTATGTCACAAGTTTCACCGGGTAGTGCACCTTCAACGAAATACATCGTAGCGCCGCGAGCCACGCCCTGTCCCATCCAATCTAATTCTTGGATGGTTATGGCATTATTATTGGCGTCTTGCGCGGTATTGTGTTCTTTTGATTGCTTGCTTTTTTTAAACCTAAGCCCGGCGACTTGCGCATTCGCCCTAGCACTTCCCTTCGTTTTTGTCTGAGTTTGGGATGGGGTTGTTTTATTTTTTTGCTTAGCGCGAGACTGTTTAAAAAGGTTTGCCAAGGGCGACTCCGGATACCTGTATTGACGTAACTGGGTGTAAATAGGGCCTGTTGACCGTTGATATTAGCCCACAGAGACTGAGGCTAAACCTACCTTGTAGGTAAAAGCGCCGCGTATCGAGAACGCTGCGCTTTTCTATACTGTCTCTAGTATAACGGTGGCCACCGCATAATGCTGCTCATCTGAAATACTCACCACACTTCGCGTAATCCCCCTGGCTTCACACATCGCTGCGAACTCGCCAGAAAAGTGTAGTTCTGGCGCGCCAAGGTTATTGTTGCGTACTTCAATATGCTGCCAGCTTATGCCGTTTCCTATGCCCGTCCCTAACGCTTTCACCGCCGCTTCCTTTGCTGCAAACCGTTTTGCTAAAAAACGTACCGGTCTTGCATGTTCGCAGAACTGTTGCCATTCAGCAGGTGTAAGCACCCGCTTTGCCAAACGTTCGTTGGCGGTATCGCCTTTTCCAAGACGCGAAATCTCAACAATGTCAGTACCGAGCCCTGCAATCGCCACGTTTTATCTTACCTTTATTAAATGCCCGCTCGCGCTTCAAGCATTAGCTTACGCATATCGGCAACGGCTTTGTGCAATCCGTCAAACGCCGCCCGTGCAATAATGGCGTGGCCAATGTTGAGTTCAATAAGCTGAGGAATAGCCGCTATCGGTTTCACGTTGTGATAGTGAAGCCCGTGTCCGGCGTTAACTTTCAGCCCAAGGCTATCGGCGTATTCGATACCTTCAACTAAACGCGCAAGTTCTTCTTGCTGCGCTTCTTCACTGGTGGCTTCTGCATACTGCCCGGTGTGAATTTCAATGTAAGGCGCATTACAGGCAGCGGCAGCGTCAATTTGCGCTTTGTCGGCATCGATAAACAGAGATACAAGAATATTTGCATTGGCAAGCCTATCACACGCCGCTTCAATATTATCGACGTTACCCGCGACATCAAGCCCACCTTCTGTGGTCAGTTCTTCGCGCTTTTCAGGCACTAAACAACAAAAGACCGGCTTCACTTCTTCAGCAATGGCTAGCATCTCATCAGTTACTGCCATTTCTAAATTCAAACGGGTATTGATAGTTTGCGCTAAAATGCGTACGTCGCGGTCTTTAATATGCCGGCGGTCTTCACGCAAATGAACAGTTATGCCGTCTGCACCAGCTCTTTCTGCAATATCTGCAGCATGCACTGGATCAGGGTAATGGGTACCGCGCGCATTGCGAAGCGTTGCGATATGGTCGATGTTAACGCCTAATAAAATCGTGCTCATTTCACCACCTAGCATGTAAGGGCATGGACAATTGTACCCTTCATATAAAAATTTCTATTAACAACGGGGTCACGTCGTTTCAACGTGCGGCAATTGTAGCAAAGTTTTTTTATCTAAGGTGTCGATTAAGCGCTTGTGTTACGAGAAAATAATCCGAAAAACGGTGACGATACGTTAGGGTTTCATTAGCGCGGTTTAGTCATAAATAGCTCTCGACTTTTTAACGGCTTGTCCCCAATCAGCGGCTTGAGTAAATCGCGACACAGTACCTTTGCGACCTTTTTGCTCAATGGTGTGAATTCCCCCTGAGATAGGCTAAGTAATGCTGTACCGGGAATTCCTCTAGCCCCTACTACGTCATCGGGAATCTGTATAAAACCAGCATCTAGCTGAAAGTGATAGCGACCGTTTTCTTCAATAGGCATTTCGTATTCAACATCACTGGTGAAATCAGGAAGCAACCCCATTTCATCAAGAAGAGCAAACTCTAGCTGCCGTAACGTCACTTCAATGTCAGCTTCATCTCGCAACGCCAAAAGCGCAGCTTCATAGGCGCTATATACTCCATCACTGGCTAGCCCCTGGGGCATTATTCTATTGGTCAACTCATTGACATACATTGCACAAAATAAAGCGGTGCCAGTGAGGGAAATTGACGGCGCTACACTTTCCACGTGACGTAAATTCTTTAAATCAGATTTACCACTTAGCTGCAGACGCAAATGCTGAAAGGGTTGAAGCAGGCTCTTTTTATCAGACTTGCTGTTTTTTACCCCCTTTGCGACGGCACTTATGCGGCCTTCTTCTAACGAGAAAAAATCAACAATATAGCTGGTCTCCCTGTAAGGGCGTCTATGCAATACATAGGCGTTTAACCATTCGTTATTCATTGTTGCTCTCTGTAATAGTAGGGGGTTATAACAAGGCCGTTTATGTTTAACCGGCGGGATCATTCGCTGTCAGCTTTAAAAGCAAAGCACAGGAAGGCTCAAGCCAGCGGTGGGCGCGCCGTGCTAACTGCGCTTAATACGTACTACCTTCATGGTTTCAAACTCTATGCCCGCCACATCTTCTACGTGCCGATAGTAAGTGACATTAACCCGCGCGCCTTTTAGACTCTGGTATTGCTGCTTACGCCGGTAAATAAACGGTACATCAATACCTTCCAACATAATGGTGTGGCGAACCCAATCACTGTCTTTCTCTTCCCGCTGCACGTGAGAGATCACTTTAGCATTGTCTGTCTGGTTAAGTTGTTTGTGTTTTTCAACCAGCTTTTCTCTTTCGCTCTTCACCGTCGAATTACCTATTTACCTTACTTTCTACCCACACTCATAATACGTGCAATCTTTTAACTTACCGGTTTTATTTGCGCACAACCCAGCCCATCGGCCCGCCAGTGTTGCGCCCGCATTAAAACTACAGGGCTTCTATTTGCTCAACAATAAGCTGAACCGTTTCTTGTCCTCTGAATACGTTAATATCAAGGCGATAAGCTATATGCACACGCTTAACCATGGCATTAGGCCACGCTTTCAAGTCCACATTAAACGCTATAGCATCGACTTCATTAGCCCCGTCGCCTTTTAACACCATCTTAAGGTGTTTTTGCCCAACTAAGCGCTGGTCAAGAAGCGAGAATTCACCGTCAAAAAGCGGTGACTCAAAACCTTGTCCGAACGGGCCCGCTTGGCGAAGCAAATGGGCGAAGGGTAAGCACAGTTCACTGGCGGATAAGTCACCATCAGAAAGCAGGGCATGGTTTCCATCTAATTTAGCTAAATGTTTACCGGCAATGTCGATAAACGCACGCTCAAAGTCACGCAGTTTAGCTACCGGCAGGCTAAGACCCGCCGCCATCGCATGGCCACCGAACTTCTCGATAACGCCAGGGTATCGTGTATTAACTTCATCGAGTACGTCTCGAATATGAACGCCGGGAATAGAGCGAGCAGAACCTTTAATAATAAGGTCATCTTGGTGCGCAAAGGCAATCACGGGCTTAAGGTATTTCTCTTTTAAACGCCCAGCGACAATACCAATAACACCTTGGTGAAAGTCTTCGCGATAGACCACCAGTGCGCTTGGCATATCGCCTTCATCAAGTACCATTTGTTCTAGGGCCATTTCTGCCTGCGCTTTCATTCCCGTTTCTATTTCTCGTCGCTCTTTGTTGAGTGCATCGAGTTCGGCGGCAATCATACGCGCTTGAATCGTGTCATCTTCTAATAAACACGCAATGCCTTGAGACATATCATCTAAGCGTCCAGCGGCATTAAGTCGTGGGCCTACCACAAAACCTAAATCTGTTGACGTTAAGTGGGCACAATCCCTATTTGCCACTTCCACCAGCGCTTTAATACCAGGCCTACACTGCCCTGCACGAATACGTTGAAGGCCTTGATGTACTAATATTCGGTTATTTTTATCCAACACGACAACATCGGCCACCGTACCTACAGCAACGATATCAAGCAGTGATGCCAAGTTAGGTGGAGCTATGCCAGCTTTTTCAAAATACCCTTGCTGCTGTAGCTTGGCTTTTAACGCAAGCATGATGTAAAAAGCAACGCCCACCCCTGCCAAATTTTTAGAAGGGAACTCGCACCCAGGTTGGTTAGGATTCACTATCGCATCAGCTGGCGGAAGCACTTCGCCTGGCAAGTGGTGATCGGTAACGACAACTTGTATTCCTAACCCTTTTGCATGGGTAACACCGTCAATGCACGATATGCCGTTATCCACGGTAACAATAATATCTGCGCCCTGCTTGGCAGCTTCATCAACAATAGGAACGCTGAGCCCGTACCCAAAGTCGAATCGGTTAGGCACAAGAAAATCTACGTTATCAAAGCCCATTGCCCGTAGCGCCAAAATACAAACCGACGTACTGGTTGCACCGTCGGCATCAAAATCGCCAACAATGATAATGCGTTTATTTTGTTCTATCGCTGTGGCAAGAATTAGTGCGGCCTCAGGCATTCCTTTTAGCGCGTTAAAGTGAGTAAGCCCTCTAAGCCCGTTTTCCAAATCATCGATATTCGCAATATTACGACCTCGGTAAATTCTATCAATAACGGGGTGTAAGTCGGAACTTAAGGATGCACCGCTTATCTCGCGGCGAACAATAGGCAAAATCATGAGATACCACTAAACCAAAATTGTAATTACAGCTAACGATGCACAGGATGAAGGTGCTGATACCCCCAAACAAGATTGCTTATTCAATAAGTCAAAGTTTCACTGTGCGAAAGCTGTGATGAAAATCTTTTAGGGAAGAACTGGAGAAATCATACCGCAGAAAAAGAAAAAACGCACAAGTGCGTTTTTTCTATAAACTTAAGGCGTGTATTAACGCGTTACTCTGTCGCTGCTAATGCCTTCGCTAACATTTTAGCAGGTTGATACCCTGGAATAAGTGAACCATCAGGTAACACAATATTTGGCGTGCCGTTCACCCCTAATTTTTGCCCCAGCATATATTGTTCAGCGACCTTGTTTTTACAACTTGCGCTTGCAACATCGCTTCCCGCTTTCGCTTTAGTCAGCGCTTTTTGAGGATCTTTAGCACACCATACCGATACCATATCGTCGTAATTCTGGCTGTTTAAACCAGAACGGGGAAAGGCAAGATAATGAACGGTAATGCCCGCATCGTTCAACTCATCAATTTCGTTATGAAATTTACGGCAATAACCGCAGGTAATATCGGTGAACACGCTAATTTCGTACTTCTCGTTTTCCGCTTTAAACGTAATTGACGACGACTTCATTTGTTTTACGCCGTCTTTACGCAATCCTGATAGGGCAAGCTCTGTTTCGTTACGCATTTCTTCATCAATGTTAAAAACCCGCGCTTGAAGCAAGTATTGCCCGTTTTCGCTCACATAAAATAACCCGCGGTTAGTAGAGACTTGTACCAAGCCTGAAACGGGTGAATCAGCAATCGTTTCCACGTCTAACCCTAACATTGAGGTTAGCTTGTCGCGAATGGCGGCTTCATCTGCAGCCTGTGTACTTATGCTCAACAAAGAACCTACGGCAAAGGCGCCGGCTAACAACATTTTCTGTACTGCTTTCACTTCAAATTACTCCATTGCGCCAATTTGGCTGCTACGCAGATGCTTCATCTTTTCGCCCAAGGCAACTAGCGCACCTGCTGATAATCTTCACTTTATAAACCTTTAGGCCGAAATTCATAAGCCCCGCAATAATAAGAGCGTACAAAGCGCAAAATAATTGCATTAAATTTAACTAACTATGCTTTTATTTTACTGAAAGCGCTTTGCGTTACTTTACGGCCATATTTGACTTACCTCAATCCTATCATACGCGCTGCAATTTTATATACGGCCATACCGAGCCTCATCGTACATAGGTGCCAACTTGTAGCATTAATGCCCCACTTTAGCCCCTTGGGTGATGACTGTGAATCAACGTTTGCAACCTTTCAGTGGCTACGTGCGTGTATATTTGGGTTGTCGATAGGTCGCTATGTCCCAACAACATTTGAACCACTCGCAAATCAGCCCCGTGATTGAGCAAATGCGTGGCGAAAGCATGTCTTAGGGTGTGAGGAGACAAGTGCTGCTCTATTCCCGCCTTTCCTGCATAATATTTAATGCGATGCCAAAAAGTTTGCCGTGTCATCTTTTGACCCCGCTTACTGAGGTACACAAAATCAGAGGTTTTAGTAGCGAGTATAGGTCGCGCTGTTTTGATATAGGTAAGCAGCCATTCTATAGCTTCCTCACCTAACGGAACTAAACGCTCTTTATTACCTTTGCCTACCACCCGTACCACACCTTGCTGAAGGCTTATCTGGTCCATCGTTAAACCGATAAGTTCACTGACTCGAAGTCCAGTAGCGTATAGCACTTCAAGCATGCTTCTATCTCTGCATTCAATGGGGTCGTCGGTTTGGGGGGCATTAAGTAAATCTTCTACCTGCTGTTCACTAAGTGAAGCAGGCAACGCTTTAGGCGTTTTCGGGTTCGACAAGGCAGAGACCGGGCTGTCCACTCTTATCTGCTTACTAATAAGGTAAACAAAGAAGGCGCGAATAGCACTTAGCGCGCGCTGAGTACTTCGGGTAGATAAGCCTTTATCATGACGATAAGCAAGGTAGTCTTGAAGCTGTTCAGTACTCAGCACTGCAATGTCTTTTATGCCTTGGTTGTTGCTGAAAACAGCAAGCTTACTAAGGTCAGTACGGTAGCTTTGTTGGGTGTGCTCTGACAAGCCCTTTTCCAGCCATAGCATTTCGATAAAGCCATCAATATGTGCCTGACTTGCTGGCGGCACATAGGTTAACTCACGCTTTGTTTTTGCCATTTAAAAGCCACGCTTTTGCTTAATCAACTCGTAAGCCGACTGAATGTCTTGGGCCTTCTTTTTCGCAATTTCCATGGCTTGCTCCGGTAAACCCTTAGACACTAACTTATCAGGGTGATGCTCGGCCATTCTTTTTCTGTATGCCCGTTTTATTGTTTTTTCATCATCAGATGAAGCAACACCCAATATGCGATAGGCATCGTCCAGGCTTTGCTGCTCCGAGTACGCCGACTGCTGACCTGCGCGGCCGTGTTGACGCTGACCCGCACCAGAATGAGTGCGTTGCCCTCCCCGCTGTCTAAAGCGGATTTCCGCTTCATACATCGAGATTAAGTAATCTAAATCACGGCGTCTAAATCCAAGTGGTTTCGCTACTTTTTCAAGTACGTTGTATTCTTCTTGAGAAAGTTGACCGTCAGCAAAAGCCGCTTGTATAAGGATTTCTAGAAATACCTGAAGGATATCTCTTCTGCCGTGGCTGGCATCGTAAAAGCCTTTTAACGTATCCACCAAAGGAAAGTCTCGTGCCTTGCCTTCTCTAAATGCATCTTGTGCTTCACGGCGGGCATCACCGGTCAGGCGCATCTCATCCATCAGCGCCGTTGCAATTTGAATTTCACGGTCGGTAACTTTGCCATCCGACTTTGCCAAATGCCCAAGTGCGCTAAATAAGCTATGAAAGAAAATGGCCTGCTGCTTGAGGTTATCTTGGTCGGTAAAAAAGCGCCCAAAGCCACCTAGCTGATTGAAATCTTGTCGATATGCTTTATCAAAAAAGTGCCCGACTAACAGCCCTAAAATGGCACCGGGTATTTTTAAAAACATGAAACCAAATAAGGCGCCGAGGATTTTTCCCCAAATTGACATCTCGTCATACTCCGTTAGTGCACGATATAAAAAGGTGATGTTTGAATTACCTATCCACGCCGCATTCAGCGCGCTAAGTAATCCATCATATCAAATACATAAGTGAATAAACTAGGGCTTAATGACCTGTGCTGCAAACCAAAAACTCGTTGTCAAAAGACCCGTTTAACCTTTGGTCTGCACCCTGTGAAATCAAGCGACACCGCAATATTTATTCAGCACTTGGATAAGTTGTACGTATAAAAGTGCATTTTTTTGCCTGAATGGTTGGTAATTATGCCAGAAGTGCTTAGAATTGGGCGCTTAAATAAATAGTAATAGCGAGTGATTCATCCCTACCTGCTAAAACATAAGTGGATAAAGGGCACTATCACTGGTTTTTTTAAACGTTATGTCGAACTAACCGAGACGCGTGCCGTCTTATTTGGGTTTATAAGCAACATACAACAAAACAGGCCACCCATTAACGCATGAAAAAGACCTGCGCCATGCTTGTTTCCGCGACTCTTTTGCCTACAGTCGCGTTTGCACAGGAAACGACAGCTTCAAATTCTAAATCAGACTCAGATGCAGTGCCTCTAGCATTTTGCTCAGTCGAGCCTGTTACCTTCAGCAGCCAAGCGTTAATGCCTAAAGGCCACGTGAAGGTTGAAGCCAACCGTACTGAGATTATCCAAGATACCGTAGCGCTGTTTTCCGGCAATGTAGATATTACCTCAGACACTGCGGTTATCAGCGCTTCTCAGGCGCAAGTCAACGGAAGCGGTCGCGACTTGATAGCGAAAGGCGACGTTACTTATCAAGATGCGCAGCTAAAAGTAGAAAGTGATGTGGTAACGCTGCGCTCTGAAGAAGAGCGTTTAGAAATGCAAAACACCCGTTACCAGTTAACGGGCTTTGTTGGTCAAGGTTCAGCAAAAGATATTGTGTTAGATACCGATACCGGCATAGTACTAAAAGAAGTAAGCTTCACAACATGCCCCGAAGGGGATGAAGACTGGCTTATTCGCGCGAGTGAAATAAGCCTAGAAAAAGGAACGGTGTGGGGACAAGCCAAGCACACCCGTTTCTACATTGCCGATGTGCCCGTTTTCTATCTGCCCTATTTTGCCTTTCCTGTCAGTAATGAACGTCAAACTGGCCTACTGTTTCCCGAGCTTACGAGTTCAAGTAGAACGGGCGTCGACTATACCCAGCCTTTTTATTGGAATATTGCGCCTAACTACGACATGACTATCTCGCCTCGCCTGATGAGTCTTCGCGGCCTTCAGCTAAATACTGAGTTTCGTTATTTAACAGCCCGTAGTCAGGGTAAAGCATACGTAGAATACTTGCCTAGCGACTCTGACATTACAGGTAACCCAGACCGCTACTTTTATCGTTTTGAGCATCAGGGCCTGATAGCCGATAACTGGCTCTTAAATGTAGATTTTAACGGTTTGAGCGATGACAACTACCTTGTCGATTTAGGCTCAGACTATTACAGTCGCGCTGATACACACCTTTACCGCAGTGTGGGCCTGAGTTATTACTCGACCAATCTATCGGTAAATATGCACATAAAAGATTTTGAAGTACTTGGCGACACCGCTGATAGCTATCGCGCCGTTCCTGAAATCAAAGTTAATTACACAAAGCCCTTGGGCGAATACTTTGAATTCAACCTCGACTCTGAAGTCGCCCATTTCGACAATACGCTAGACACGGCCCCCACCGCCACCCGTTTTCACGTAGCGCCAACACTTGCCATGCCGCTAAGAGCAGCATGGGGCCAATTTGTTGCCGAAACCACCTTATTTCAAACGGTCTACCAACAAGATAATGTGGAAGGAACGGACCTAAAAGAAGACGTAGAACGAACCCTTGGTCAGGCTCGCCTTTATGGTGCCCTGTACTTTGAACGAGATACCTCTTGGTTTAGTGACGACATGTCCATGACGTTAGAGCCGAAAGTTCAGTATCTATATACGTCATATGAAGACCAAACGGCGATCGGTTTTTACGATTCTACGCCCCTTTTAACCGACGTTGAGGGGCTGTTTCGAGGTCAGGAGTTTACTGGCCTTGATAGAATTAGCGACAACAACCAAATTACCCTTGGTGCAACCACGCGCATGTTAGATAAAAACAATCGGGAACAATTTGTTCTTAGCGTGGGTCAGATATTCTACCTTGAAGATAACGAAGTCGTTGCAGCGACCAAAAATCAAGATCGCTCCGCCCTAGCGGCTGAAGTAGACTGGCGCTTTAACAATAACTGGTTTTTCCATTCTGATGTGCAAGTGACCACTGACACAGACAAAGTTGACTTAAGCAGTGTGGGTATTGAATACCGCAAAGACGATTCGCGCTTTATTCAATTAAGTCATCGCTATGTTCGCGATCTCAGTGGCGAAACCATAGACCAAATTGGTATTTCTGCTAGCTGGCCTATTTCTGAAAATTGGCAGTGGGTAGGTCGTACTCATCGCGATCTAGAGCGCAACAGAAGTGTAGAGACTTACGCAGGCATTCAATACGAATCATGCTGTTGGGCCGTGCGACTAGTAGCGCAGCGCAGTTTGAACAACCGCTACAACGATAGCGGCCAACAAACGACGGACGACTTCGATTCCGGTATTTCGCTGCAATTTATCTTTAAAGGAATAGGTTCGTCGGGAACCCAAAGAAGCATGCTTCAAGACGGTATGTTTGGCTATCGTCAGCCTTATAGTTTAAATTAACCCGCAGTTAAGCGTTTATGAGCGCTTAAGTGCAATTAACCAATAATAAAAGAGTGTGTATGAAGTTCATTATCCGTGCATTGATGTTAGGTGCCCTACTCTCGTTTAACAGTATTGCGCAAGAAGTTGTGCTTGACCGCGTTGCTGTAATTGTCGACCAAGGCGTAGTGCTTGAAAGCGAAATTGATGCCCTTGTACAAGAAGTTAAACGCAACGCTGCAGCGAATGATCAACAGCTGCCCTCTGATCGTGCGCTTCGTACACAAGCAATCGAGCGTTTAATTACCAAAAGCCTGCAGCTACAAATGGCTGAACGCATGGGTATTCGTATTAGCGACCCTCAGTTAGAACAAACCATTGGCAACATCGCTTCTAACCAAAACGCCACCGTTGAGCAGCTTCGTGCCCAATTAGCCGCAGAAGGGATTGCTTACGATGATTACCGCGAAGATATTCGTGAAGAAATCATTATGGGTGAAGTGCGCCGCGCTAACGTGCGCCGCCGCGTTTATATTACGCCTCAGGAAATTGAAACCCTTGTTGACCTTATCGAGCAGCAGGGCGCGCAGCAAGCAGAATATCGCTTGGGCCATATCCTTATCGGTTTCCCACCTGAACCGACAGACGAAGACATTCAAGCAGCGCGTGAGCGTGCTGACAAAGTAATCGCGTTATTAGAATCAGGCTCTGATTTCGCAAAAATTGCCATTGCGTCATCATCAGGTAACGAGGCGCTAGAAGGCGGTGATATGGGATGGCTTAATATCAATGCCATGCCAACACTATTTGCCGAAGCTATCCAAAACAAAGATAAAGATGCGCTTGTGGGCCCTATTCGAAGCGGTGCTGGCTTTCATATTTTGAAAGTGCTCGATACGCGCGGTATTGAAAAAGTCACTGTTGAGGAAGTAAATTCACGCCATATCCTTGTTAAGCCATCAATTATTCTTAGCGAAGACAAAGCAAAAGCCATGTTAACGCGCTTCAAAGAAGAATTGAAAAACGGTGAAGCGGAATTTGCCGACCTAGCTAAAGAGCATTCAGAAGATCCAGGCTCAGCCCTTCGCGGTGGCGAATTAGGTTGGTCTGACCCAGGCAATTATGTACCTGAGTTTAAAGAAGCGTTATCGCAGCTTGAGCCTGGCGAGTATAGCGACCCTGTGCGCACAGTTCACGGCTGGCACTTAATACAGCTTATCGACCGCCGCATGGATGACGCCACAGATAAGCGAAAAGAAGACAAAGCGTACCAGCTAATCTTCAATAGAAAATTTTCAGAAGAAACCGAGAACTGGTTACGTGAAATGCGCGATGCCGCTTACGTAGAAGTTATCGATTCATAACAATAAGTTATTCATGAGTAAACCAATTAAAATTGCAATTACACCGGGAGAGCCGGCAGGTATCGGGCCAGATTTAATCATCAAACTGGCTCAAGAAGCATGGCAAGCTCAGCTTGTCGTGTTCGCCGACGGTGACATGCTCAAAGACCGAGCCGCCACGTTAGGCCTTCCTCTTACACTCATCGATTACGATGAAAATAACCCGCAGGTACAAGCTGCGGGTTCGTTGTTTATAAAGCAAATAGATAAATCAGTGAAAGTGACTGCGGGTGAGCTTGATAGTGAAAATGGCTTGTATGTAGTAGAAACGCTGCGCCAGGCTTGTCAGGCAAATATTAATGGCGACTTCGACGCCGTTGTTACCGGCCCGGTTCACAAAGGCATTATTAACAAAGCTGGCGTCTCGTTTAGCGGTCATACCGAGTTCTTTGCGTATCAATCTAATACCATTGACGTGGTGATGCTACTTTCCACTGAAGGGCTTAATGTAGCGCTTGCTACAACCCATATCCCTCTTGAATATGTAGCAAAAGCCATAACCCGCGAGCGACTTTACAAAGTTATCCATATTATCAATACCGACCTGAAACTGAAGTTTGGTATTAAAGAGCCTCATATTTATGTGTGTGGTTTGAACCCTCACGCCGGTGAAGACGGTCATATTGGTACTGAAGAAATCCATACCATTATTCCTGCGCTAAATGAATTGAGGGAAGAGGGGCTAAATATTACGGGTCCTCTACCTGCAGATACTATTTTTCAACCTAAATACCTTGAAAATGCCGACGTGGTGCTTGCTATGTATCACGATCAGGGCCTTCCCGTGCTAAAATACAAAGGTTTTGGGGCGTCAGTGAATATCACATTAGGGTTACCTTTTGTTCGTACTTCAGTTGATCACGGTACTGCATTAGATTTAGCCGGTACCGGAGAAGCCGACGCCGGTAGTTTCAGAAAAGCATTGGAAAAAGCCATTGAGCTTGCACATCATCAACAATGAGTAAAACACATTTAGGCCATACGGCCAGGAAGCGATTCGGTCAGAATTTCCTTCACGACGACTACGTGATAGGTAAAATTGTTGCGGCCATCGCCCCTAAAAACGAACAGAACTTGGTGGAAATAGGGCCGGGTTTAGGCGCGTTAACAGACCCCGTTTGCGAAGAAGTCGACGCATTAACGGTTATAGAACTAGATCGAGATCTTGCCAAACGTTTGCGCCATCATCCGTTTAATGGTGAAAAGCTGACTGTTATAGAGCAAGATGCAATGACCATGGACTTTGGTGCGCTGTCTAAAGAGATGCCGCTCAAAGATAAAAAGCTGCGTGTTTTTGGTAACTTGCCTTACAACATTTCAACGCCGTTAATGTTCCACCTTTTTGATCATGCTCATTGCATTGAAGATATGCATTTTATGCTGCAAAAAGAAGTGGTTAACCGCTTAGCAGCAGGTCCCGGTTCAAAGAACTACGGTAGACTTTCGGTAATGGCGCAGTACTACTGCCATGTGATCCCCGTATTGAATGTTCCACCCGGTGCGTTTAAGCCGCCGCCGAAGGTAGATTCAGCGGTAGTGAAGCTTGTCCCGCATCAGTCGCCACCGGTTGACGTTGTGTCTGTTAGTACGCTAGAGCGGGTTTGTGCACAGGCTTTTAATCAGCGCCGTAAAACCATTCGTAACTCACTTAAGGACAGCTTAAGCGAGGAAGAAATTCGTGAGCTAGGTATTGACCCTACCTGTCGCGCTGAAGTGCTATCTCTCAATGATTTTGCCACCATTGCCAACGCAGTGTCTGCAAAAGAGAGTCAACAAGAGCAATAGCCATCTATGGATGTACTTGATATAAAGGTGCGGGTGAAAACCCGCCACCTTCCAGACCACCTTCCTTCAGATTCAAAGCAGTTTGCTTTTGCCTATCACATCACTATTGAAAACAAGAGCAATCATACCGTTCAGCTGATCAACCGCTATTGGAAGATCACCGATGCCAACGGTAAAACCTCTGAAATAGAAGGTGCTGGGGTAGTAGGTAAACAACCTTTCTTAAAAGCCGGTGAACAGTTTGAATATACCAGTGGTGCGGTTATTGACACACCTGTGGGGAATATGGAAGGCTATTATGAGATGGAGCTAGAGAGCAAAGAACGCTTTCGAGTTCCTATCAATGTATTTCGATTAGCCATTCCAAGCATTCTTCATTAAGGTTTCTATGTCACAAGGTAACACCTACGTCATTGGCGATATTCAAGGCTGCTATGACGGTCTTCGACGCGCTTTAGATAAAGTACAATTTGATGAAGAAAACGATACGTTGCTTGCCGTGGGCGACCTTGTCGCTCGTGGTGAAGACTCTTTAAGCACCCTTCGTTTTCTAAAATCGCTTGGAGATAACTTTAATAGCGTTTTAGGTAATCATGATCTCCACCTACTCGCCGTAGTCAACGGCATTCGCAAGCCTAAGAAATCAGACAAGTTAGACGACTTATTAAGCGCGCCTGATTTGCCGGAAATGATTGACTGGCTTAGACAATTCCCCTTAGCCATGAAAATAGATAAGCGCTCTATTATGGTCCATGCTGGGCTTTATCCTAAATGGTCAATTGATAAGGCCGTGTCGTTAAGCGACGAAGTCAGCACCATTTTGAAGTCAGATAATTATGCTAATTTTCTAAGCAGCATGTATGGAAATAGCCCCGATAACTGGTCTGAAAAATGGACCGGCGAAGCGCGGCTGCGCTTTATTGTTAATGCCTGCACGCGAATGCGCTTTATTTACAGTGATGGAACGCTCGATTTCGACAATAAATCTCACCCTAGCGCAGTGTCGCACAGTACAAGTAGCACAATTATGCCGTGGTTCGAACGAAAGAATGAACAGCTACTTGCCAATCAGCGCGTTGTATTTGGCCACTGGGCGGCCCTTTCAGGCCAAACTAATAGCGCTCAGTTTATTGGCTTAGATACGGGCTACGTGTGGGGGCAAAGTATGACCATGCTTAACCTTAGCAGTGATACACTGGAAAACGTAAAAGCTTAAAGACAAAAAGGCAGGCTTTGCGAGCAAGTCTGCCTTCCTTGCCCACCTTATTTGAAGCGCAAACTGGTATTACTACCTATAATTACGCTACTATTTCTATACCAAGTTGCTAAATAAAATAAACATTAAATTATTGTAGCCGATACACTTACGTAAGTTAGTAACGATGATGTTTCATTACCTTCTCTCGTTGAGGGCAAAGTCTTGCGCTTAAGCGCTATATTTTGTTAACTGAGACGGGTAATATCGTTAGGGATAAAAATAAAAACACTCATCCAGGAGTTCCGATGAAAATAACGGTAGCCACACGCGTAATCGGGGGATTTGTCGCGATTAGCGCACTTCTAATCGTCATTAGTGTTGTTTCACTTTATAACCTCAACTCAATAGGCTCTGCTACAGAAGAAGTTAATGACGTTGCTCTACCTACGGTAGCGGGCAGCAACGCATTAAAAGCCAGCTTCCTCAACATGGGGCGGCTAACTTTTGAAAGCTATATCGAAGAAAACGTCAGTGAATTAAAGGACAAACGAGCGTCTTTTAACTCTGCTAAAGATACGTTTGAAAGCGAGTATAAAAAGTTAGCGCAGGCTGTTAACAACGAGCCAGAGTTAAAAAGCACACTCAACAGTGTGCGTGAGTCATACGAAACGTATATTAACAACGTTGAAGCTATGTATAAAAACCACCAAATGTATCTTGATTTACGTAACAGTATTGAAGATAGACTGGGTGATGCGGAAGATAACGCCGATGATGCTTCAACCTACCTTCTGGACTTTTCAGATTTAGATAGCGTTCAACAAGATTCAAACCTTAGACGTGCAGCTGAGATTGGCGGTCAACTTGAAACGTCACTGCTGTCTTTACTCACCGTATCTTACGAGTACATTAAAACCCAGACGCTAGTGCGTTCACAGACGCTAGGTAACGAAGTAGACCTTGTTGTTGAGAAAGTGGTTACGCAGTTAAGCGACATGATGCAAGCTGCTGGCGGTCGTAACGACTCAGGTACGCTGGATGATATTAATGACCTTGTAAACGACGCAATAAATGCAATAAAAGCAAACGATGGCGTAGTCCAACTCCACGTGGACCGCTTAGAGCGTAGAAATGATGCAGAGAAAGCGCTGAACGCATCTGATCAAAACATTACGCAAGGTGTGGTTGCACTTGAAAACTTGCTAACGTTGGCGGACAAAAAAGCGTCACACGTAGAAAGCCAAGTAAACAGTGCCATTGCAACGGGCAACACGTTTGTTATCGTTGTTGTGATCATTTCTATCGCGGTTGCTGCGTTCATAGGTTACGTGACAGTACGCGCTATTACACGCCCACTTTATCGCGTAAATGAGTTACTCACTGTTGCCTCATCGGGTGACCTAACTCATCGTCTTGATGATTCAGCACAAGACGAATTCGGTCTGTTAGCTCGAAACTGTAATGCTTTAATAGGCAGCCTTAAAGAGCTGATTACCGGCATCAATGTTCGCGCTGAGCAGTTAGCTGCGGCGTCAGAGCAAACGTCGGCAGTCACCGCGCAAACTACTCATTCAATTCAGGATCAGAAGTCTCAGATTGGCCAAGTAGCGACAGCAACAACAGAAATGCACTCTACGTCTCAGCTGGTCGTGCAGAATGCTGAAGATACGCTTAGCCAAATTCGCCATGCTGATGCTGAAGCCGAAAACGTGCGTCAAATTTCGTTAGAGAATAAGAACACCATCGAAATTCTGTCTCGCGACGTGCAAGAAGCGGCCGACGTTATTAACAAGCTGCATCAAGACAGCGCTAGTATTGGCGGTATTCTGGACGTTATCCGCGGTGTTGCCGATCAAACTAACTTGCTAGCCTTGAACGCAGCTATCGAAGCTGCCCGTGCCGGTGAACAAGGCCGAGGCTTTGCGGTAGTTGCTGATGAAGTAAGAACCCTTGCTAGCCGAACCCAAGAGTCGACACAAGAAATCAATGCCATGATTGAGGTGCTTCAAGCGGGCGCCGAAAAAGCGGTAGCGGTTATGGACCAAGGCAAAGACCAAACAGCGGCATGTGTTGAGCAAACAGAGAAAGCAACGCAGGCGTTAGATATTATTACAGACGCGGTTCACAAAGCGCATGATGTAAGCTCGCAAATTGAGCAGTCTGCCCGCGAACAGAACACGGTCTCGCAAGAAATCAGTGAAAAGCTTGAAACCATTGTGGGTATTGCAGAAGAAACCACAGCAGGTGCACAGCAAACGTCTGAATCTAGCCATGAAGTAGCGCGTCTGGCAGACGAACTTCAACAGTCTATCAGACAGTTTAAAGTGTAATAATTTACGCGTAATACAAACAAAAACGGCCGATATCATATCGGCCGTTTTTTTATCTTACACTTGCTTACTCAAACAATGCGCTGTGAAGCTTGCGAACCACGTCATCACTGTCTGTCTCGTTTACTAAGAACGACAAGTTATGCGGGTTTGCACCAAAGCAAATCATACGCAGGTTAAAATCTGATACCGCAGATAGAATCTTGCTTGAAACGCCAATAGCCGTTTGCATGTTGTTACCCACAACGGTTACTAAATCGTACCCTTTCTCTACCTTTACATCACAGATAGTTTCAAGTTCAGCAATGGTCTCTTTATTCAGGCGCTGGGCTACCGAGTTTGCTGGGTTATCTAGGGTAAACGATACCGAGATTTCTGACGTGGTTACCAAGTCAACGCTCAGTTTGTGTTTAGCGATAATCGCAAATACCTGCTGTAGAAAGCCCTGAGCGTACATCATCTTAGGTGTTTTAACCGTTACCATTACCTGCTCTTTACGGCGGGTGATAGCGCGATATGGTGGCTCGTGCTCACAATTGCGTACAATCCACGTACCGCCCTTTTCAGGCTCTTTGCTTGACCCTACGAACACTTTAATGTCTTTGCGAAGCGCTGGCTCCATGGTGGCAGGGTGAAGTACCTTTGCACCAAAGGTTGCCATTTCTGCCGCTTCTTCAAAGCTCAGTTCAGGCAGAGGGTGTGCTGCTGGTGTAATCCGCGGGTCGGTTGTGTATACCCCGGTTACGTCGGTCCAAATCTCGCACGCCTCGGCATCAAGGGCTTCAGCAAGTAGCGCTGCCGTAAAATCAGACCCACCACGACCAAGTGTTGTAGTACGACCTTCTTCATCTGCGCCAACAAAGCCTTGGGTTACCACAATGGCCTCTTTGATTTCAGGCGTGAGCAGTTGCTTCGCTAGTTTTTCAATTTCTTCGATTTGCGGCGCGCCTTCACCGAACTCGCTATCCGTACGAAGTACCTTGCGAACGTCGAAGTTCATGGTCTTCACGCCCTGCTCAGCAAGCACTGATGAGAACATAAGCGAGGACATACGCTCGCCCATAGAAAGCAGCTGATCTTTTAAGTCGTCCCTATGAAGAATTTCTTCGTGAAACGCTAAGCTTCGCATCTCTTCAAGTAAATCGTTGAGCTTAGGTTCAACGGCCGCTTTGTCGTCAAGCTTGTTAAGAATAGCGTGCTCGATGTCGACAATGGCTTGGCAGGTTTCTTCAATTTGCTGTTGCGTCATCGGCGTGTGCGCTAGACTCACCAGGTGGTTGGTTACCCCTGCTGAGGCACTCACTACCACAATGCGCGTTTTGTCATTACCGGCAACAATTCGGGCGCAGTTTTGCATTACTTCGTAATTCGCTACGCTAGTTCCACCGAACTTGGCTATCGATAAGGCATTTGTCACTATATTAAACTCCAGAATAAAACTAGCCTACAGCTAGCGAAACCGCGCGTTTTGCGCGGTCAATCAATCGTTACTTGGTCGCCTACTTTAATGTTATTCTCGGCAAACCACCCTTGGTTCATTTCCAATGCGTAAAGTACCTCTTTCGATGATCCGACCGACTCCAAGCTATGGGGAGTGAGAGGTTTTATATCCGTTATTACGCCATTTCTGTCGATAAATGCTACGTCTAGCGGAACAAAAGTATTTTTCATCCACATCCCCGCAAATTTGGGGCTGGAAAACTTAAAAAACATACCGCAATCTTCACAAAGGGCTTTGCGAAACATCAAGCCCTGAGCGCGTTGCTCAAAGGTTTTGGCATACTCAACTTCATAGTGCTTATCGCCAATTTCAAGTGATATGGAATCGAAGTTCACCGAATCGAGCGACGATGCAGGGTCAACCTGCGCTTTTGCACACCCTAAGGTTAATACAAGTGCAGCAACAATAAAGAAAGATTTTCCCATTAGACATTCCTTTTCGCCATAAAAAAAGCCGGTCACCTCAAGGGGAACCGGCTTTGTAGTTTATACACTATTTTAAGCAACATTCAATGTCGGAATAATGCGCGCTTTTGCCTCTTCTTCTGCCTTCTTAAAGCTTGGCATTTTGTCGAAGTTTAAGTAGCGGAATACTTCACCCGACATAGCGTTAATCTTGCTGGCGTACTCCATGTACTCTTCGGCACTTGGAATGCGCCCCACAATTGCTCCTACTGCAGCAAGTTCAGCGGATGTCAGGTACACGTTTGCGCCATCACCCAAGCGATTCGGGAAGTTACGGGTAGAGGTTGAAAGTACGGTAGCGCCAGCGTCTACACGGGCTTGGTTCCCCATACACAAAGAACATCCAGGCATTTCGGTGCGCACACCAACACGACCATAAATATTGTAATACCCCTCTTCCATCAACTGGGCTTTATCCATCTTCGTTGGTGGCGACATCCACAAACGAGTTGGCAAGGTTTTATTAAACTGCTCAAGCAATTTACCGGCAGCGCGGAAGTGACCAATGTTTGTCATGCATGAACCAATAAAGACCTCATCCACCTTATCACCCGCCACCTCAGACAAGGTTTTCGCGTCGTCTGGATCATTCGGGCAGCACACAATGGGCTCTTTAATATCATTAAGGTCGATTTCGATAACCTCAGCATATTCCGCGTCGGCATCGGCGCGCATTAGTTCTGGATTTGCGAGCCACTCTTCCATTTTCTGAGCGCGGCGCTCTAATGTGCGCGGATCGCCGTAACCTTCGTTAATCATCCAGCGAAGCATAGTGATATTTGAACGCAGGTACTCGGCAATCGATTCTTCAGAAAGGTTGATGGTACAACCTGCCGCTGAACGCTCTGCCGATGCATCGGATAACTCAAACGCCTGCTCTACCGTCAGGTTTTCTAACCCTTCAATTTCTAGAATACGGCCAGAAAAGGCGTTTATTTTGCCTTTTTTCTCTACCGTTAATAGCCCTTGTTTAATACCGTACAAAGGAATAGCGTGTACAAGGTCTCTTAAGGTAATGCCTGGCTGCATTTCCCCTTTAAAGCGCACAAGAATAGATTCAGGCATATCAAGAGGCATCACGCCCGTGGCCGCAGCAAACGCCACCAGCCCTGAGCCCGCTGGGAATGAAATACCTAATGGAAAACGGGTATGGGAGTCGCCGCCTGTTCCTACTGTGTCAGGCAACAACATGCGGTTTAACCAGCTGTGAATAATGCCATCGCCGGGACGAAGCGATACCCCACCGCGATTCATAATAAAATCAGGCAATGTGTGCTGGGTTTCGATATCCACCGGCTTAGGATAAGCCGCTGTGTGACAGAA
Source organism: Alteromonas infernus (assembly GCF_902705815.1). Classification (NCBI taxonomy): domain Bacteria; kingdom Pseudomonadati; phylum Pseudomonadota; class Gammaproteobacteria; order Alteromonadales; family Alteromonadaceae; genus Alteromonas; species Alteromonas infernus. Next base: position 180,179 of record NZ_CACSIG010000017.1, on the reverse strand, counting down.
TGACTGCATGGTTAAATCGGCAGTAAAACCAAGACAAGCTAAGTCTTTGAGCTCATCGCGGGTCATAGGCCCTGTGGTATCTTGCGAGCCCACAGTTGTCATTTTAGGCTCGCAGTAAGTGCCCGGGCGAATGCCTTCAACACCACAAGCCTTGCCCACCATTTTCTGCGCTAACGAGAAACCCGCTCCGCTGTCTTTTGGTTGTTCAGGCGTGCGGAAAAGATCTGTTGGACCTAAACCTAACGTCTCTCGCGCTTTCTCAGTAAGACCGCGCCCAATAATCAGGTTAATGCGTCCCCCCGCACGAACTTCATCTAAAATCACTTTCGACTTGTAGCTATATTCTGCGAGAAGCTCACCGGTTTCGTGGTTGGTAATTTTGCCTTCAAATGGGTAGATATCTATCACATCCCCCATATTCATTTTTTCCACATCGGCTTCGAAAACCAGTGCGCCAGCATCTTCCATGGTGTTAAAGAAAATAGGCGCAACTTTTGAGCCGATACATACACCACCGCCACGTTTATTCGGCACGCCCGGTAAATCTTCACCAAAGAACCATAACACTGAGTTCGTCGCCGACTTACGTGACGATCCGGTACCGACAACATCACCCACAAAAGCAACCGGATATCCTTTACTTTTGACTTCTTCTATTTGTGTCATTGGGCCTTTAACGCCTGGTTCTTCGGGCTCCAATCCTTCGCGAGGCATTTTGTAAGCCGCAAGGGCGTGCAGAGGAATATCAGGGCGAGACCATGCGTCGGGCGCTGGAGATAAATCATCAGTATTGGTTTCGCCGGTTACTTTAAATACTGAGTAGGTAATTTTGTCATCCATGAGTTTGCGCGAAGTAAACCACTCACCTTCGGCCCAAGACTTGATAATGTCAGTAGCGTACTCGTTACCCGCTTTGTGTTTCTCTTCCACATCGTGATAAGCATCGAACATTAACAGCGTGTGTTTAAGCTCTTTGGCAGCCAACGGCGCTAGACTCTCGTCATCAAGCAGTTCTACCAGCGTGGCAATGTTGTAACCGCCGTGCATGTTTCCCAATAGGGTTACTGCCTTTTCCTTAGAGATGAGCTCGCAGCTGTCTTCGCCTTTTGCGATGGCACTTAAAAAACCGGCTTTAACGTAGGCCGCTTCATCGACGCCAGGCGGCACACGTTCTGAAAGTAGTTCTAGTAAGAATTCGCCTTCACCCTCTGGCGGATTTTTTAATAAATCGACGAGGCTAGCAACCTGTTCGGCATTAAGCGCTTTTGGGGGAATGCCTTGTTGTGCACGTTCTTCAACGTGTTTGCGATAGTCTTGTAACACAGTCTCTTCCTCTAAGTTAGCTTGCGCAATGGGAGTAAACGGTCTTGTACGCACTTGACGCAAGGAGTGTTTAATAAATCATCATCAGTATAACTTCAAGGGCTAGATTTTTAAATTTTAAGCCCTTTTTATTCACTTATAATCACTATTCATAGCGTTACTTTTAAACGCTAAAATCGATTAAATAAAAGCCTCGAAATCAACGTTAACAATTGACATATGAATAAGGTATAAGGCTTTATGAGGTAAAGACAAGGGGTAGCCTTTAGATAACCCTTTTAAGAGCAGTGAAAAACGTAAACCGTAGAAAACAGCCTTTTTAACACGATTCGTTAGGTCTATTGAAACATTTAGGCAAGCTATTACTTGGGTAAATCAGAGGGCGGCCTTACACGAAGAAAGCTCGCAAACCTCGGTTTCCCGTTTTTCGTTAAACCGTAAAACTTAAAGGTCACCCAGCTGCCAACAGCGGGCGGCGCTCGACGCTCTTTTTCAGAAAAAGCCCGTTCCTAATTTGAACTGAACGCCGGCGGGCGTTTCTACAAGCAGCGAGCCCATCATGCCTTTAAATTTTCCTTTCCCGGCAAGGTGCGCCAGTACTTTCGCTTCAGCATCTTCAAACTGCTTTACCTTAAGTAGTTTGTCACTGCGCCCTGAATGGTAAAACGCCTTTTTGTGGTGAAGCATTAACCCTTCCCCGCCGCTTAATGTTACTTGTTCAAGCTTTTCTTCAAGCGCATTAACAGAAGAAAGGGTAAATTGGGGAACAACGGCAAACGTAGGATTGGGCGTAGCTTCGTTAAGGTAGTTCAGCATATTGAGTCGACTGTCAAAGGACTGGCCCGCTACAGGCATGTCGAACGCCATAAACCTAACCTTAGCCCAGCGTTTGCTTGGTAGGGAATGTGTAGCGGTCATGGCGTCGACTGTAGATTCAGTACGAGGTAAAGATCCGGCTACAGAATGAGGCGCAACGCTCGTTAACTTTGAAAGCACTATGGAAGCCGTACGTTCAAACTGCCCTCTCGCAATCCAGAGCTCACCATCAATGGTTGCTTTGGGCCAATTGGCAGTAAACCATGCCGGAGCGGCTATTTTGTTGTTATTGCGGGTTCTCAGTTCAGTGCCGTCCCATCGTGCCCGAATGCCGTCTAATTTTTCGCTCACCCAATACTCGGCGATATTTATATCTTGTCGGCTGTGGCTATATTGCTTGGCAAGCTGTAAACCATCGACAATATCAAGCTTATCCTCTGCATTAACGTGGGTAACAGCAGTGATTAAAAGAAGACAAAATACTGCTAGAAAAAATTGCACTAAATTCACCTTAGTTCGTTAAAAGTTACCCGCTTCAACGCTTCAAAATAGAGACGTTAAAACAGAGAAGGCAGAGTAAATTACTCTGCCTTCTTGGTTTTTTTAACTGTACGTAAGATGGTTTTTTCGTTTAATTGAAACGGCTCTAGTCAGTAATAATATTAATAACAGAGATAAGCACGTCTTCAGCAAAGGCTTCACCTACCGTTCGTTCTTTATTGCGTCGCAGTTGGTAAGTTTCTAAGCAGGCATTGAGTTGTTCATCGGCCGTATTCACCCCGTGAACATCTGCGTTATTAGCTTGCTCAATACAGTCTTCGGTTTGGCCTGTCGTGACGGTAGTACACCCGCTTGCTCCCACGGTAATTCCAACCATGACAACTGCAGTGCTAGCCCAGTTTAAATGTTTAAATTTGCTTTTGTATTTCAAGGTAGCTTATTCCTTTAGTAAAGATTGCAAGCGCTTTTGTCTATTTAGATAAACTTGGTGACCCTCGTGCTGCGGTGTCGAGAGTACCTTATCAAAAGCTATGCTAAATGCTTAAGTAGGCTGCTTTTTCTGAATCATTTAGCTATTCAGGTGGGCGTTTACTTAACATTACTTGGTATGCAAATTTTAAGCAATAAACGAAGAGCGTTGCCATGATTTCTCACCTTTATCAATCGCTATCATCGCCCTAATAAAGTTGCTAACATTTAGCGACCTTGTTGGCTCGAACTTTGCCCTAGTGTCTATCTGAGGCTGTGCTAATAGCTATTTATCGCAATTACGTGCAGTACTCGCTCATCAACCGCACCTTATTGGTGCAAATAATAAATTAAATAAGGTCACTATGCGCTTAAGTAGTTTTGTTTTTTTCGTGTGTATATCGCTGTCGTCTTTAGCAAATGACGATACCAGCCAGTACGGCCCTAAAGATTTTTCCAATGTTAAAAACAAATGGACAGCCGTGGTTGCTGCTTACGAGCCAGAAATTGAAGCGATTGACGCCGCGTTTGCAACCATGGACGATGCTCAGATTACGCAAACGGTTTATATTAAAGGGGTTAAGTATCAGTTAGGTACTTATAAAGGTGAGCCCATTGTTGTATTTAGTACGGGTGTCAGCATTACCAACGCAGCGATGACCGTACAGATGGCGCTGGATTACTTTCCTATTGATAAACTGGTAATGATGGGGATTGCAGGGGCCATAAACCCGAAATACACGCCGGGCGATATCGCAGTACCTGAACGTTGGTACTTCCACGATGAATCTGTCTATATCAACCCGAAGAAAGGTGACGCTAACGTCTACGAGCTACCGGACTATTACGCTAAGCAGCTCGAATATTACAAAGCGCGACGGGAGACTGATAAGCACTCGCCTAACTATAAAAACATTGGGTTTATTCACCCTACCGAGGTTGCTGTAGTTAAAGAAGGTTGGGACACCCGCAAAAGAATGCCCTATTTTACGGCAGACAAAGCGCTATTGGCGATGGCACAGCGTGCTTTGAAAAAAATCCCGCCTATTACTATGCCATCGGGTAAAGAAATACTGGTGGATATTGGCGGTAACGGGGTGACAGGTTCGGTATTTGTCGATAACGCAAAATACCGCGAATGGCTTCGCGATGTTTACACTGCCGATGTAGCAGAAATGGAATCAGCAACCGTTGCACAGGTGAGCTTTGTTAATGACGTGGATTGGTTAATTATCCGCTCAATTAGCGACCTAGCGGGTGGGCAGCACGGTAAAAATGTTGAAAATGTATTTGACGCAATTGCCTCTGGCACCGGCACAAAACTACTACTTGGTATACTCGATGAACTCGTAACAACCGAGACTCAGTAAATAATAAATGGGGTCAGAGATAAAAAAGCCCCAACCTTGGTTGGGGGCTTTTTAATGTTTTGTTTAGCGGTAAGTGCTTATACGCGCTTAACTGCTACGTCTGCTTCGAACTTAGGCTTAACAGCTAAGTCTTCAGATGGTGGAGCAAACTTAGTTAGGTCAATGCCTTCAACCGCTTGCTTGTACTCTTCCGTGGTTGGGAAGCGACCAAGTACAGTTGAAAGTACTACTAGCGGCGTAGAGCCTAGCAGTGACTCACCTTTTTTCTCATCAGAGTCAGCAACAACTCGACCTTGGAACAAGCGAGTAGACGTTGCGATTACGGTATCGCCCGGCTCAGCTTTTTCTTGGTTACCCATACATAGGTTACATCCAGGGCGTTCTAGGTAAAGAATATTGTCGTACTTAGTACGCGCTGCTTCTTTTGGCTTAGCATCGTCGAATTCAAAGCCTGCGTATTTCGCAAGTACTTCCCAGTCGCCTTCGGCTTTTAGTTCGTCAACAATGTTGTATGTAGGTGGCGCAACAACAAGTGGCGCTTTAAACTCTACAGAGCCGTTAAGCTTCTCTAGATTACGCAGCATTTGCGCGATAATTTGCATGTCGCCTTTGTGCACCATACAAGAACCAACGAAACCTAGGTCTACTGGCTTACCATCGTAGTAAGAAACTGGACGGATAACGTCGTGGGTATAACGCTTAGACACGTCTTCGTTGTTTACGTCTGGGTCAGCAATCATTGGTTCGTCGATTTGATCTAGGTCGATAACCACTTCTGCGTAGTACTTAGCGTTGTCATCTGGTGCAAGCGCTGGTACTTCGCCAGACTTGATTTCAGCAATACGCTTGTCAGCAAGGTCGATTAGACCTTGAAGCATGTTCGCTTCGTTATCCATACCCTTGTCGATCATGATTTGGATACGGCTCTTAGCAAGCTCAAGTGACGCAACCATAGTCTCATTGTCAGAGATACAGATTGACGCTTTCGCTTTCATTTCTGCAGACCAGTCAGTAAACGTAAACGCTTGGTCAGCAAGTAGAGTACCGATTTGTACTTCAATTACGCGACCTTGGAACACGTTCTCGCCAGCGAATTGCTTAAGCATTTGCGCTTGAGTAGCGTGAACCACGTCACGGAAGTCCATGTGTTCTTTCATGCTACCTTTAAAGGTCACTTTCACAGACTCTGGAATTGGCATTGCCGCTTCACCTGTCGCAAGTGCTAGTGCTACCGTACCTGAGTCAGCACCGAACGCCACGCCTTTCGACATACGCGTGTGTGAGTCACCACCAATGATGATAGCGCGGTCGTCTACCGTGATGTCGTTAAGCACTTTGTGGATAACGTCAGTCATTGCGTGGTAAACGCCTTTAGGGTCACGGGCTGTGATTACACCAAAGTTGTTCATGAATGACATTAGCTTAGGAATGTTAGCCTGTGCTTTCTTATCCCATACCGACGCCGTGTGACAACCTGACTGATAAGCACCGTCAACAGTAGGTGAAATAGTCGATGCCGCCATTGACTCTAACTCTTGGCACGTCATTGGGCCGGTAGTGTCCTGAGAACCTACAATATTTACTTTAACGCGTACGTCAGAACCCGCGTGAAGTGGTGCGTCTGAGTTTACGCCTACCGCGTTGCGGTTAAAGATTTTTTCTACAGCAGTAAGGCCTTGGCCTTCGTGTGAAACCTCTTTTGATTGCGCGTAAACTGCTGGTGCTTCAACACCTAGTGTATGTGCAGCAAAAGATTGTAGCTGCTTACCGAAAACTACGGCGTAAGAACCACCCGCTTTCATGAACTCCATTTTCTGAGGAGTAAATGACGCAGATACGTCAGCAAGTTCTTCTGAACCATTGAAAAGCTTCTTCGCTTTGGTATCGATGGTCAGTACCGTACCTGTTGCTACAGAGTAAGCTTCTTCAAGCACTGGGTCGCCGTTTGCATCGCGAACGATTTCGCCATTTTCGTCTGTTTTCTTAACCCAGTTTTTAAGGTCAAGACCAATACCACCGGTTACGTCTACAGTAGTAAGGAAGATTGGTGCGATACCGTTAGTACCAGCAACAATTGGCGCTTTGTTTACAAAAGGAATGTAAGGGCTTGTTGGCTCACCGGCCCATAGTGCAACGTTGTTCACACCAGACATACGAGAAGAACCTACACCCATGGTACCTTTTTCAGCAATAAGCATAACTTTTGCGTTAGGGTGTTTTTTACCTAGTTCAACAATTTCTTGCTGCGCTTCTGGCGTGATCATGCACTGGCCGTGAAGTTCACGGTCTGCACGAGAGTGCGCTTGGTTACCAGGAGATAGAAGGTCTGTAGAGATATCACCTTCAGCAGCAATGTAGGTAACGACTTCGATTTTCTCTGGTACGTCAGGCAGCTTGGTGAAGAATTCAGCTTTCGCGTAGCTTTCTAGCACGTCTTTAGCAATCGCGTTACCCGCTTTGTATGCTGTCTCTAAACGCTCAGTATCAGCTTCGTATAAATAAACCTGCGTTTTCAGTACTTCAGCCGCAGGGTTTGCAACCGCTTCATCGTCAGAAAGCGCAAGGTCTAATAAAGCTTCTACCGATGGACCACCTTTCATGTGAGAAAGAAGCTCAAGTGCAAACTCAGGGGTGATTTCTTCTACTTTTTCTTCGCCAAGTACAATTTCTTTTAGGAATTGTGCTTTAACACCGGCAGCAGGTGTAGTACCCGGCAAGGTGTTATAGATAAAGAATTTTAGAGAGTCTTCGCGGTGCTCGTTTGTTGTATCTTTAATTTGAGCAATAATTTCAGACAGCAGTTCTGCACTGTCAATTGGCTTAGGGTTAAGACCTAATTCCGTTTTACGGGTTTCGATCTCTGCCAGATATTCTGAATACAAACTCATATAGTTCTCTCGGTCTTAGTTTTACTTGAGCGTAGTGTTAAGTCGGTCTTAGCTATACGCATATAAAAATGAGGGATATTTTAACCGATTTTTAGCAGTTACGTAATGACTGAAAGTAATCAGATAGGCAAACATCTCGCTAGCGTGTAATTATCTTGCGCGCCGAGAAAAATGGCAGCAAACCCGAAACTTTGCAACAAACAAAAATAAACATTCTATTACAGCAACTTATGAAAAATAAAAGCTAAATGCACCCTACTTCCACCCTCTATTGGTAATACCAATACCGATAAATAATAGTGTTGCACTTATGACAGACATTCACTTTACTTATGGTGCTACCAGTATAAATTACCATCAATATTGAAACAAAGTTTCAATCAATCGTTAGTTTTTGGCAGTGTAGCTTTCTTTGAATGAGAGTTTGAACACCTTCGCGCTTTCACCATCTGTAAGAAGTAGAATATTACCGTCGCTATCTACTGCAATATCCCTTAATCGTTCATTTAGCGCGTCAAAGACCTTCGTTGACGTATAACCATTTTTGTCATGCGATACTGCGAACAAGGCTTTTGCTTTTAAGCTGGTAACCAGCAGCGTATTGCTGAAATGAGGCTGCTTTGAATTTATGTAGTAAAGCATAGAAGATGGCGCGATAGAGGGCGTCCAATCTACAAGCGGTCCTGTCATGCCGGCATACTCCGAAAAGGGCGAGATTCTTGCGCCCGAGTAATCTTTTCCTAAAGTAACCACAGGCCAACCGTAATTATTCCCTTTTTGAAGAAGATTTAGTTCGTCGCCTCCATCAGGCCCGTGTTCGTGTAAGAAGATTTGACCGTCAGCGCCATACACTAAACCTTGTGGGTTTCTATGACCGAGCGTAAACACATAAGGCGCCTCTGGAAAGGCCGGTGCGGCCAGCGGCTTACCATTAATTGTAAAGCCAAGCACTTTTCCAAGCTGGGAAGTGACAACTTGGGCCTGTTCGCGATAATCAAAACCGTCTCCGGTAGTCACGAGGAAGGCATGCTCTTTAGCATTTTCTCCTTTAGTCACGTTATCAATTTGAAGTAGTTTTCCACCGTAATGAACGGGTGTATCTTTCGATTGAGCAATGTCGAGTACTGGCTGCACATCACTGATCCCAGCGGTTAGAGAGAACTGTGCTTTGACCACAGCTAAATGATTGGCTTCATCGCTTCCCTTCGAATAACTCAGCAGCACGGTTTTATCTTGAGGATAAGTAAAAGGGATCAGTATATCTAATACGCCGCCCTGCCCTTTCGTATAAAGGTTATCTAAGGGCAAAGTGAAGCGGCTTACTTTTCGTTCATCGTTAACAACAATTAGCTCACCGTCTCGGGTGGTTATTATTATATGCGTGGTTGATTTTTCTTTATCCACGACGGTTGTTATTGCCTTAGGGTAGGACAGCGCGTCAATAACCGTGTTGATTTCTACGCGCTCAGCCAAACTTTGTAAGACGCTTGGCTGCGTGGTGTTTAATGTACTATTTAATGTGCTGTTTTTAACACTTTCACTCTCACTTGCTAACAAGGCAGTGCTAAATAACAGAGCGCTTAACGCGAGCCATGATTTCATTGTTATTGTCCTCTTTTAATCAGCATACTATGGCATATCCCATTCATACGCGCATAATGATGGCACTTATTTCACGCTATTTAGCTTAACCGGATAAATAAGGTCGACAGACTTTAGGTTGTAAATTATGAACAAAGCCATTCGCCACATTCTATTTAGCTTTATCCCTGCATGGGCCGTGGGCTTCTTGCTGGCAAGTATATTTCACTCCATTGCCGTTTTAATCAACCTTTCGCTCATTCACGTTAAATTGCAGCCACGCGATTGGTGGTTCATGATAAGCCAAGACCTAGTAGGGCTGTTACCTACCTACGGGCTTATCATAGGGTTTTCTCTGTTTTTAGCTTTTATAATTGCTCATAAGGTTACCCGTCGAGTCGAGAAACATTTAGAGCGCCGCACCACTGTGAGCACCCGATTGTTATTATTTGGCGCTGCCGGCGGCCTATCTTTTTTAATCATGTTGCTAGCGATGCAGCCTATCTTAAACGTGACGCTAATTGCTGGCGCGCGCTCTGTCGCAGGGCTGTGCGCCCAATGTTTGGCTGGTGTGGCGGCTGGCAGTGTTTACACCTATTTAAGTAATAAATTTGCGCTTAAATAATAACTAAAACTTATAGAATTAAATAACCCAACACAGATGTAAATAAAAAGTTAAGTTTGCTACTGTATGGCGTAGATTGAATTTTTACGCCCTACTAGGAACAAGCAACATGATAACTTACCCTGATAATGTGACCTGTCTTGCCGACTACATTGAAAGCGTAATGCAGCGATTTGCTGACAGGCCCGCGTATACGGCCCTTGGGCAAACCCTTACCTTTGCTGAAATTGATAGCAAGTCATCAGCCTTAGCGCGCTACTTTGTTCACGAAGCTAAGCTTACCCCTGGAACCAGAGTTGCTATTCAACTTCCTAATTTAATTCAAAACCCCATTGTCGTTTATGCTGCATTACGCGCAGGTTTAGTGGTAGTGAATACCAACCCGCTCTACACAGAGCGCGAAATGAAGCATCAATTTACTGACAGCGGCGCAAAAGCCTTAGTCATACTTGGCGATTTACTTCCTAAATTTACTAGTATTAAAAATGATACGAGTATCAATACGGTTATTACCACATCAGCAACAGAGCTCTTAGACCCCAATACGGCCCCCGCATTAGATGGCACAGTATCCCTTAGCCAAGCGGTAGAAATTGGCAAAGGTCTTCCGCAATTCGAACGCCCTAAGATTCAGTTAGATGATCTTGCCATGCTGCAGTACACAGGCGGTACCACAGGGGTATCGAAAGGGGCAGCGTTAAGTAACAAAAACGTACTTGCTAACTGTATTCAAATGCTTGACCGTATTGGCGATGGCTTTAAAGACGGTGAAGAAGTGTTGGTGTGCCCATTACCGCTATACCATATCTATGCCTTTACCGTAGGAATGACGGCGCTTTTCGCCAAAGGAACACAAATTATCCTGATTCCAAACCCTCGCGATATTGACGGCTTTATACAAACCTTAAAACCTCATAAAATATCTGCCTTCATGGGTATTAATACGTTATTTGTTGGCCTTGGTCGTCACCCGGAATTTGCCAAACTAGACTTTTCTAATTTACATCTCACCATGTCAGGCGGTACGGCTCTTACACAAGCTGCGGTATCTATTTGGCAAGATGTGACGGGTAACACCATTACTGAAGGCTACGGCTTATCGGAAACAGCCCCTGTTGTGTCATTTAATATTCCAGGCAAAGAAGAAATTGGCACCGTAGGCCACGAACTTGAAGGCACGGAAGTCGCGTTGTTAGACAGCCAAGATAAACCAGTTGAAGAAGGCGACTCTGGGCAGATAGCGGTGCGCGGGCCACAAGTAATGATGGGATATTGGAACCGTGATGACGAGACGGCAAAAGTCATGACCGAAGATGGCTTTTTTAAAACCGGAGACATCGGCATACGCACAGAATCTGGTGCTATAAAAATAGTAGATCGCCTTAAAGACATGATCATTGTGTCTGGCTTTAACGTGTACCCGAACGAAATAGAAGACGTATTAACCTCTCACCCCAATGTTATGGAAGCTGCAGTGGTAGGAAAGCCCGACGATAAAACTGGCGAAAGGGTATGCGCCTACATTACGTTATCCAGTGAAGTATCCACCGATGATGTAACCGAATTCTGCAAAAAGCACTTAACCAACTACAAAATCCCAAAATCTATCACCGTATTAGAAGAACTTCCCAAATCCACAGTGGGTAAAATTTTACGTCGAGAATTACGTTCAGCGTAAGCTTAGAAGAGAGAAGCAATCAGAAAACGCATAGTGATAACTTCCTATGCGTTTTTCACATAAAAATCAGATTATTGCTACCAAAGAATAAGCTTAGCTTATTGAAAAAGTTTTAGTTCTGGCTAAAACTTAACCTTACACTTTTCACTTTCGTTGCACTTATGCAATTTATGACATTCTCAGTCAACAAGTACCGAACCACTCGCTTTATAAGACGTCCCTTTAAAGGGATCGAACTATGAACGCTATGCTACTGCAGCGACAAGCCATGGACAAACATGGCATGGTCGTCACCATGGATGTAAAAGGTAAAATTCTTAGCGCTAATGAAAAGTGTAGCGAACTTTCAGGGTTTGCAGAACATGAAATTGTTGGTAAATACATTACAGCCTTCGATATTACTAACATTTCAAATTCAGATATAAGCGCAATTTTTAGCGCTCTTGCCTTAGGGAATATTTGGCAAGGCGAAGTACACAGCTTAAGAAAAACGGGCGAACCTTGGTTTGTGTTTGCCACCGTCGTACCTGTTGTAAAGAAAGCCCCTCTTGTCGATCACCTTATCGTAATCGCTACCGACATTTCCCAGCAAAAGCGTTTAGAGAAAAGCTTATCTGAAGGACGAGCATTTTACCGCAGCATCACCGATAGCATCGGCGAAGGGGTTTACGCCGTAAACGCAGAGGGCAAGACCCAGTTTCTCAACCCGGCCGCTTCTCGATTACTAGGTTGGACGTTAGAAGAACTTCAAGACCGTCGTTTTCACGATACGGTTCACTATCAAAAAGGCGACGGCACCCTTCTTAAAAGAGAGCAATGCCCCGTTAATCTCACTATACGCGACGGGAAATCTTATACTTCCTACGAAGATTTTTTTACCGACAAACGAGGGAGACTGTTTCCCATCTCCATTGTAGCAGTACCACTACTTAACAACGAAGGTAAACCCGATGGGCACGTAGGTGTTTTCAACGATATAAGCAGTCAAAAAGCGATTGAGCATAAGCTACAGAAGGCGTATGACGAAGCACAAAGTGCGAATAAAGCGAAAACTGATTTTCTCGCTACCATGAGTCACGAGATCAGAACACCGATGAACGCAATAATCGGTCTAACGCACTTGGCGTTAGAGACTCAGGATAACGACCAACGCCAGCAATATTTAGAAAAAGTCCAGAAAAGCTCTAACGCGCTGCTTGAGTTAATGAATAGCATCTTGGATTTCTCCAAAGTTGAAGCCAATAAAATAGACATTCTTGACGAGCCTTTCACTCTTACGAAAACCATAGATAAACTGGCTCAAGTATTTCAGGTAAAGGCACAACAAAAGCAGCTTCAGCTTCTTTTCGATATTCGATGCAGTACCAAGATACGGTGCAGTGGTGATAGCGAGAAAATCTACCAAGTTTTGCTCAACCTTTTGAGTAACGCCATCAAGTTCACAGAAACAGGCCATGTTTTGCTTAAAATTGATAAGCGTGGTAACGAGCTCGGTTTTAGCGTAAGCGATACCGGCATGGGCATTAGCGATACAGGTAAAACCAAATTATTCAATGCTTTTGAACAAGCAGACGCATCAATCTCGAGAAAGTTTGGCGGTACAGGGTTAGGACTTGCTATTTGTAAACGACTCGTTGAGCTAATGGGTGGCGAACTAACCATTGAAAGTAAGGTTAACGAAGGGACTAATTTTGCATTTTCACTGCCAATTTGTATTGAAGACACTGAACCAAGCGACTCTCTTCTTCCTGTGTCCATCCCTTCTGAAGTACTTTGTATTCAAACACATAAAAGCGTAGAACAAGGCTGTCAAATCCTTTGTCAAACGTTACAAAGGTTCAATATTCACTGCCTCATAGCTGACCCAAATGAGAACCTTCTACCTAAACAAGCAGACTTTAGCATTGTTTTTTTACCTGTCGATGAGTCCAGCTGGAAAAGCTTTTTACGTCATGTCCAGTTTGGTGAATACCACGAGCTAAACTGCAATGTGCTAATAAGTCCGTTTAGCAAAGAAGAAGTGCAAAAGCGAATCGGAACATCCCTCTCTAAAAATATTCGGATTATCGAGCTTCCCTTCACGGAAGGTGAACTTATTTCCGCTTTGTCTCCGCTGCATGCGTCGACGAACAAAAAAACGAGTGAAGGGCTGGAAAGTAAAAAGTGGCGAACTAAGCGCCTATTGAATAAGCGCGTGTTAGTGGTCGACGACGACTTAATTAGCGTTGAAATAAGTCAGCAGATACTGAAAGATTTAGGCGTCAACGTGGTATCGGCGATGACTGGCGAGCAAGCGCTAGCGCTCTGCAAGTCGAATACATTTGACGCTATATTGCTGGACTGCCACCTTCCAGGCATAACAGGTTATGACATCGCTGAAACGCTTACACATAAAGAAGGGTGTTATACCCCAATCATTGCGTTGAGCGCGGATGAAACGAATGAAGCGTCTGAAAAAGCGTTATCTGCCGGCATGTGTCATCACTTAGTAAAGCCCGCAACCGCAGACGAGATTGTACACACAATCGATATTCACATACACGCCGGATACATGGAAATTACCCCGCCAAGCGAGACAGACGCATTTATCGCTTCACTGTTGTCTTTTTACGAAACTTATAGCCAGCGTAGCGTAATGTCTAATTTACTCAATATTTTTCACGAACCGACACACACCAGTCAGCTATTAACCGAATTACTTGCTGACGCCCAGAAAATAGGAGCAACAACATTAGAACGGTGTTTACATCGTTTTATGGAGGCGAAGCAGAGGCCTGATACTATCAACGCAAAGCACATATCAGTCATCTCCTTCGAGCTAGATGCAACACTTCGCTTAATTGCTCATACTATTGATAAAAGTGACGTGGGCAATGAGTGTAATGAAAACAGCGATGTGGACAATGCATCACTACGCTCTTCTTTAAAAGAGGTAAAACAGGCCCTTGAAGCCTACGATGCTAGGGCACTTGAGTTAATAACAGCGCTTGCAGCTCGCCACTTCGGGCTGGGTCATTCACATACGTTAAATCAATTGAAAAAGCTTGCCTCTATATATGATTTTGAAGGGGCTTTGGTCGTAGCGCAATCACTGATAGATGAAATTAATAATGACCGAACAGAATAAAACAAAACATAGATTTAGTATTCTCGTTGTTGACGACGAGCCGGCAAATATCGATATTTTACTTGGAATTCTTGGCCCTTTTTATGACGTTAAAGTAGCACCATCTGGCGCCATCGCTCTGAAAATAACGCAGCAGTTCACGCCCGATCTTATTCTGCTAGATATTATGATGCCGGGAATGGACGGGTTTGAAGTCTGTAGGCAGCTTAAGTCGGATAAACTATTGAGCCGTATACCCGTCATTTTTGTAACCGCGCTAAGTCAAGGCGAGAACGAAGAAAAGGGTTTTGAGTTAGGTGCGGTCGACTATATCACTAAGCCCGTTTCCCCCAGTATTGCGCTAGCCCGAGTTAAAACTCACATTAGCCTTGCACACCAAATGCAGACCACGGAAAACCTTGTGGTCGCACGCACAGAAGAGCTAACGAGAAGTCAACAGAGCGCCATTACCATGTTGGCAACAGCAGGGCATTACAACGATACGGACACCGGGCACCACATTTGGAGAATGGCGGCTTACAGTAAATGTTTAGCTATTGCATCGGGGTGGTCTTATAACGATGCATGTCTGCTTGCGCAAGCCGCCCCCATGCACGACACCGGGAAAATTGGTATACCCGATTCCATTTTGAAAGCCCCACGCCGGCTTACAGACAGCGAAATGGAAGTAATGCGAACCCACGCACAAATAGGGCATAAAATTCTTTCTCAATGCGAAACCCCGCTGTTTAACCTCGCCGCCGAAATAGCCCTATGTCACCATGAAAAATGGAACGGTACAGGTTATCCAGAAGGATTAACTGGCGAAGAGATTCCCGAAAGTGCGCGTATTGTTGCAATTGCGGATGTGTTCGACGCACTAACCATGCAACGCCCTTATAAGAAAGCATGGACTGACGATGAAGCGTTTGCACATTTAACAAATGGTGCCGGAGACCATTTTGACCCAGACCTAGTCGACTGTTTTTTATCAATTAAAGAAGAAATTATCGAAACTAAACGTTACTGGAATGCGTTAGAGGCAGAGGGGTCGATGATATCGATAGGCAGCTTGCTTTAACAGGAAAGATAGTTAATCACCTAGCAAACTTTACATTAAGTATCAACGCTATTTAGGACGGGTCAACGGCAAGAAAAAAGGGTCGAATTCTCGACCCTTTTTATCGTGTGAAGCTTTAGCTCACGGTTTAACTTGCACCTAGCTCGGAAGCCAGTGCGTCAGCTTGGCGCTTTTCGCCTTGAACAAACTGTTTCCACTGCTGTGCCATAGCACGGCTTTTCTGATGCTTTTCCGCTTCTGCTAGTTGATTAAGTGCTAGAGCGTATTGCTTCTTGTTGTAAAGCGCCATGCCCTTGATTAAATAAACCAAACCAGGGTTTCTTAAGTCACCTTTTTCAACCGCTCGATCAGCCGCTGCTATTGCGTCATCAAAACGCTCTTCATTAAGAAGAATTTGCGCTAACTGCGCGTCTAGCTCGCCATCTTCAGACAGTTCAGCCGCTTGCATCATTACTGGAATGGCTTTGTCTTGCTCTTTAGCAAGTGACCAGCTTTGTCCTAAGAACTTAAGGTTGCGCAAGTTTTTCTCAAGCACACCATCGTTCATCGCTTGTTCCATCAACTTAGCACCTTTATAAGGTACACGGTGATAGTAATAAAGCTGCGCCATGTTGAACACGTCAGCTGACGTATTAACAAAACCACGCTGATAAGCGGTTTCCATGATAGCCAACTGCTTGCGCTCTTCACCTAACTCACCGTACATACCGGCTAGTTGGATCCAATATTTAGGTTCGTCAAACAACTTCACCATTTTAATAAGAACGTCTTTAACCTTTTGAGGCTGCTTTAGTTCATAGAAAATAGCACGTTGAAGAATTAACCAACCTTCATCAGGGATCATGCCTTCTGCTTCGTGATCAGCAACGGCTTCAGAAATCCACATTGCAGCTTCGTCGTACTGTTTATTTTGATAGTACGCTTGGGCCTTTATCACCTTGTTTTTTACAGGTACTGGACCGGTGTTTAGACTTTCCCAACGCTCCAAATAGGTGATGGTTTCGTCGTAATTACCCTGCATTAGGTTAAGCTGCGCCAAACTGAAAAGTGTGGTCATTTCAAACTTTTCAGGAATAGGCTGCTGCTCTACCACTTTGGCAAACGATTCCAGCGCTTTAACGTAGTCTTCATTATTGTAATAAATGAAGCCGAAAAAGTTGTACATCATGGCTTTTTCGTAGGCGTTCATTGAGTCAGACTTATCTTCTACTTCTTTCAAAATAGCGATAGCTTCTTCAACGTTACCCGCTTCATCCGCTGCCGTTTGTGCGCGGGCTAGCTGCTCGTACACCTTGCCCCGTAGCGTAGGCACGCGACGGGTTTTCTTTTCGCTTGCTTTTTGCGCTTGCGCAACAGCGTCGGTGGCAACCAACATGCTAGGTACAGATACCGTGGCCGATGCAAATGCAAACGCCAGTGCACTAAGCAATGTATTCGTCTGTTTTCTCATCATGTTCTGTTACCCGTCAATTTGGAACGTAATACGGTTTTGCACACCAGAAACCTCTGTTGCTTCGCCATTTACCACACGAGGTTTATATTTGAACTTCATTGCTGCATCAATGGCCGCTTGCTCAAAAATACCTGAAGGGTTAGCTTCAACAACAATGGGGTCGCGCACCGCGCCCTGCTTAGTTACTGTAAATTCCACAATAACGAAGCCTTCGATACCGCGCTGAAGCGCACGTCGTGGATAAACCGGCGCAACCTTAACAATGGGCAAGTATTCACCGTCACCAGACTCAAGGGCCAACCCGCCTTCCAGTGAGATGTCATCACCCACTTCAGCGCCAAAGTCCATCGACGTGCCTTCTGCATCAGGAGAAGGTGAGTCCATTTGAGGCTGCTCCATCTGCGGTGGCGGCTCTTCTGGCTTAGGTGGCTTCTTCGGCTTACGATCTTTTTTCTCAACCTGTTCATCCTGCTTGACCCTTACAAAGTCAAGCACGCTTCCCTTAGGCGGTTCAGTTAGTGCGCTGCCACCCATCTTGATCAGCGATTGCATCAAGAAGAACAGGCCTAACGTGATCGCAAGGGATAGTGCAAATGCGATTAAATATCGTGGCATGATTTATGGCTCTTGGGCTGCAATCGAAACATCGTAAACGCCGGCGGCTCGCGACGCATCCATAACCTTAATCAAAGTTTCTGTTGTGGCCTTTTTATCAGCTTGAATAACAACAGTTCCCTGAGGGTTCTCAGCGTGCAAACGCTCAATGTTCGCCTGTACTGCACGAACGTCGATGCGGCGTTTGTTAATCCAAATTTCACCTTTATCTGAAATAGCGATAAGAATGTTGGCGCGATCCTTTTTCACAGCCGTGGCTGCTTCTGGACGGTTAACATCAATACCGGCTTCTTTCACAAATGACGCAGTCACGATAAAGAAGATCAACATGATAAATACAACGTCCAGCATGGGCGTCATGTCGATGTTTGCTTCTTCCTCATCGACTAGGTTTTGAAAGTGCTGCTTCATAATAAATACCTTACCTTAACGCTTAACTAGCATTAACGTTGAATAATCAATGCATCCTCAAGATGCGTGCGTTCTGATTTCACCATACGAGTTAACCAAGTAGCGGCGAATACGCCTGAGAGTGCGCCAACCATGCCCGCCATTGTCGGGATAGTGGCTTTCGATACACCTGACGCCATTGAACGAGCATTACCTGAACCCGCAATCGCCATTACATCGAACACTTCAATCATACCGGTAACCGTTCCCATCAAGCCCAGTAGCGGACAAAGCGCAACCAGTGACTGGATAATGGGGATGCTGCCGTTAAGGCGCATGGTTAACTGTGAAATCGTTTTCTGACGAACTTGTTCAGCGAACCAAGAAGAGCGGTCGGCACGTGCTGTCCACATTGCTATCGCTTCTTTCTTGGCCTGCTTGTGCCAAACCATCAGATACATCGCACGCTCGAGGATCAAAAGCCACATAACGAATATCAGCAGACCGATGACCAGGAGAACCTGGCCACCTGTTTCTGTGAAGTCGCGAATTGCTTCTAGAAACTCGATCATGATTAGCCTCGCTCAGCGCGCTCTGCAATTACGCCAGACGCCTGTTCTTGTAGGATGTACACAATGTTCTTAGAACGTGTGTTTAGCATTGCATAAAGCAGTGTCATCGGAATCGCTACAACAAGACCTAGTACTGTTGTTACAAGTGCTGTTGAAATACCACCAGCCATTAGTTTCGGGTCACCTGTACCAAACAAGGTAATCGCTTGGAAGGTGTTAATCATACCGGTTACCGTACCTAGTAGACCCATAAGCGGTGCAACTACTGAGATAATCTTGATGATAGTTAGGTTGCGACCTAGCTTAGGCACTTCGCCCAAAATCGCTTCAGTAAGGTGAAGCTCAAGCGCTTCTACGTCTGCGTTTGGATACTCGTCACGCACTTTAAGTACACGGCCAAGCGGGTTGTTTGTATTCACTTCTTTGCTCTTAAGCTGCTTGTTCACTTTCATGCGCGTTAGCGTAAGTGTTACTAGGCGCTCAAGTGCAAGTAATAAGCCGAACGCACCAACGATAAGAATGATGTAACCTACTACACCGCCCTGCTCTACACGCTCTTTAAGATTAGGCGCTTGAACAAGAAGACCTAGGATAGAACCCCCTGTTGGGTCGATACCGAACTGGACTAGCTCACCATTTGATGCTTGAAGTTCTGCCGCAGAATCGTTGTAACGGTCAGCTGGCTGGCGCACTAGTTCAGACACTGTGCCTGTTACACCGTTGTAGTCTAGGTATTTACCGTCGGCAACTAGCGCAAACGGACCTACACGTACAACAGACTTGTTCACTTTCTCGCCGCCTGCTTCAACAACGTCAGTGGTAAAAGTAGTCACCTTGCCTGATTCCGTCATTTCACGCTGCATTTCGAACCACACGCGCTCAATTTCTTCAATTGAAGCAAGTTTAGAACTTGAACCCATGTCCTGTGCCATCTGATCTAGGAAATCAGAGCGGCCTGGGATTTGGGCCGAAATAACTGAGTTATAGAATTTATTTTTCGTGTCACCAGCAATTTGCTGCAACACACCGAATAGCTCTTTAAGTGAACCTAGACGGGTGTCTAGTGCACCGTTAAGATCTGCTAGTTTAAATTCGTTTTCTTCGAATTGAGTTTCAAGCTGCTCAGACTGCGCTAACATTTGATCGCGCTGCTGACGCGTTTCGCGAAGAATGCGATCTTGCTCTGCACGTTGCGCTTGGAAGTCCCGCTCGCGCTGTTTATTTTGCTGTGACTGTGCAAACTGACCTTCTTCTAGTTGCTTAAGAAGTGCGTCTAAGTCCATTGCACGGTCGCTTTGTGCGAAAGCACCAACGCTGATGCTAAGGGCTGCTAGACCAACAGCGATACGTTTTACTGTGTTAAACATTCTTATCAACCTCTTAGTCTGTAATTGCCACTGGCAGCATTAGCAAGTCTGGTGCAAGTTGCTTCTTCGCCATGCGCAGACCTTTTGTAATTTGTGTACGATAGCTGCTATCAAGCTCTTCCCACTGACGGGTTTGCTTGTTCCAAACACCCTGCATGCTCGCATCGCGTGTTTGATAAATTAGCGCTGTACGACCAAGGCGTAGGAATTCAACATCACGCTCTTGACCGTTAATTGAATGAATACCGCTGTACGCTTCCATTGTGCGGCCGTAGTCCATCTCTACTTGGTAAGCTTCCATTACGCGACGGAATTTTTCAGACGCAGCAACGTCGGCACGGTCCATCATGGCGCGAAGGTCAGCTACGCGATTCGCGCGCTCTTCTGGAAGAAAAGGAACGTCTAGTTCAACGAACTGCTCTAAACCGTCAATCATACGCATCATGAGTGGCGTGATTTGACGCTCAACAACAGACACTTCATCAATAGCAGCGTTTAGGTCTGCCATTTCTTGTTCTTGGTTATTGATTTGCTTACGAAGCTGAGTGTTATAAACCTCAAGGCCTTCGATTTCTTTCATCAATGTTTTGAACTGTTGAAGTTTGCTGTCAATCTGGTCAGTAATGCCGTTGATTTTTTCTTGCGACTTCGCTGCTGATTCGTTTATTTTCGCTGCCTCATCGACAACGGGTTTTAAGACTTCATCGTCTTGTGCAAGCACGGGTGTCGCGCTAAGCGCACCAGCTACAAGCAAGGCATTGATAAGCTTCATACATTCAAACCTTTAAAGTTAAAAGAAATCGGTTGTATCCGACTATAAATTTCTGGGCGTAGGATAGGAGTTTTCTGTGACAGTTTTATTACGGAACTGTCATAAATAAACCAAAAGTGTCATCTATGGCATATATCGAGTAGGGTGAGGCTTGCGCCTCATCCCTCTCACAGAACCGTACGTACGGGCCTCGTATACGGCTCCTGCATACTTCATATCACTTGCTAAGTGACACAATGCTAATTTGCAATCTAGTATCGTGCGCCCTATGGACATCGTTCATTTTCTAACATTGTGGTAACTTTCATTGCAGGGTTTGGCGTTCTAGCACTGAGGCAATCTACCAAATTTGACTACAATTACTTCCCATATACGGCCTGTCTCACCAGACATCACTATTCCTAGCGCACCGATTCGACTTGTCCCGCTGATCAGGCGGCTTGTGTATCAATGATAAAAAAACTCACAACTCATCAGAGTCTTAAAGTCTGCTTCCCCCCTTCGCAATCCATTTAAGCTTTTGGCTAAAATGGATCCTATCAAACACAATGCTGATAGTCGGCTTGGTTTTACCCTCCACACCATTACTGGCTTTCATCGGCCTAGCCTTACTCACTACTACGGGTTCATCTGCCACCTCACACTCGCAACATTCTTGGATCACTCCTTGAACGATACGTCCAACCATTTGATTGGATCCAATGCCAGGCTTCCCCAGTTACTGCACTGGCTCCCTGTTAGAAATTCCACCCTCAAACACAAAACAGGTCTGACTGAGTATCGGGCTTCGCGCTATTTTGCACGCTTACCCACCTGCCTTGCCGAATCAGGTTCACTTTCGTTGTGTACCTCTAACTTCCTATGGCTTCCTTCAGACCCTATCGTTGGCCAACAGCGCCCTTGCCATTCGGATTATCTTCCCCTCAGTCAGGGTGATTCAGGTTTCTTTCAACCTGACGGGTTTGCCAGCTTCGCTGGGCAAACAAAAAAGGCCGCTGATTAGCGGCCTTTGTATCAAGTTCAGATTTAGAAGTCGTATTTAAACGACAATCTAATACCTGTCCCGCGTGTCTCAGACCTAAGCAGCGTATCGTTAAACTCAATTTCACGATCTTCACCTAAGATATTCTGAACACGTAATGTGACAGTGCTATTAAAGTCTGGGTAGTACTTGTAAACCATATCCAGTGAGTGGAATGGCTGTTCGAAGTTATCGTCGAAGCCATCGATACCCGGAATGAGAATACGCTCACCAAATACGTTGTATACCAACGACGCAGAGTGTTCGCCGTTGTCTGAGTCGTAACCTAACTGCATGTTTAACACATACTGAGAGTGACCCGTCATACGACGTTCAACGTTGGTAATCGCCGCAGATACACCGGTTTGCTCTACAATGTTCTGACGGTCAAGTACAATTTCAGAGTCACTCACGGTAATGTTACCGGTAGTAAATAGGTTGTCCCAAATACCATCGCCAATAAAGGCTAAGTCTTGAAGGAACTCAACTTCAACCCCGTAAACTTCACCAGATTCAGCATTAGCAATACGAATAAGCGGTGGGCCATCCTGGGCCGGAGACTGTACCGATTCAATTGGCGCTTCCATATCTTTGTAGAATAAGCCTACCGATAGGTTATTGCCTGCTTCACGGTACCATTCCCAACGTAAGTCATAGTTAATAATATCAGTCGTACTTACACCCGGCGTACCCGCGATTGGGAAGTTAGTTAACGGGTCTAGGTAAGTCGCTGAAGATACTTCACGAAGATCTGGGCGAACTACCGTTTGACCAATACTTGCACGCAGTTGCATATCATCTTCAAGGAAGTAGGTTACAGCAAGCGCTGGATAAAACCCGTCTTCTTGGAACGCTAACTGCGAACGATCGGCTTCGTCACTTAAATCAAACTGATTAGTACGCGGGTCTAATGGCGCCACTACCTGACGGAAGTCTTCATAACGTGCACCACCAGTGAAACGCCACTTGTTGTCGTAGAAGAAATCAGCTTCTAGATAGTAAGCATCGATTTTTTGACCTGCTACGTAATCATCGCCCGCAATGGTCGTGTCGCGAATAAGTGGGCGGCTAGACAGTGAAAGCGTGTCTAACACATCGTCGCTGAAGATTTCACTAAAGTCGTTACCATCTAAAATAGAGCGGTCTTCAACACCAAGTGTATTGATGTCGAAACGGCGGTTTTCAGCAGTACGCGTTTTCGTAACAAAGCTTGCGCCCACTTTGTACTCAGTTTCCCACTTACCGAATGACATTGGGTAAGTCACGTTATAGCCAAAGTTCTCCAAGCGATCGTGAAGGTCTTGGAAAGTATAACGTGCAGCAGTTTGTGCATCTGACAAGAAGATTTCGTTCTCGGCGTCGAAGATACCGTCCTCATTCGCGTCTTCCATTACGAAACGCGCGTTGAAGTTACCCGGTGCGTGACGTACAGAGCGACCTAATGAGTAAGTCCAGTCAATGCCCATGAAGTTTAGTTCAGGGATTGTGTGCTGACCTTTAAGCTGATTGGTATAAAGCGAACGCTCTTCATATTGAACGTCGATATCGCGAATACGCAACCCTTCTGCTTGGTTCAAGTTTTCCGTATTACCAAACATTTCACGAATTTCATCGCGGGTATCGTTTAGCACAATAAGACTATAATCAATACGATGTTGACGGTTATAGTCTACACCTAGTGTTAATAGTGAAGACCAGGTAACCGTTTGCTCAGTACCTTGGATATCATCAAAGAAGCGTACATTAATAATGTCATCGCCCACTAAGTCAGGGTCTTGTAGTTCGTATTCTTCAGAAGAGCGGGTTTGGGCTGAATAACGTGAAGTTACCAAAAAGCCAAAGCGCCAGTCGTCATCATAATCGTAACTATCACCATAAGTGACGTTCACGCGCATATCAGGATCAGCAGACTCTCTTTCTAGCCCGTATTCTCTGTTCACGCCTTTAAACAGCTCTAGTGCTTCTTCTGGCTCTAGGTCGTCTAAGAAGTTTTTAGAATCCCAACGTTCTTGAATAGCGGCAGACGCAGCACGTGTGCCGTCGTCTTCACCTGTCCAATCGCGACCGCCACCGGCATAATCTAACACGTCACCAGAGTTTTCCGTATCGATACCAACGGCTGCAGATACGTTAAACACGCGCTGTGTAGGTATAGATTTTAATCGGATATTTACGTTACCACCACCGAATGCTGCAGGCATTGACGGTGAATACGATTTTTGAACCGCTAGGCTCTCAATAATACTCGATGGGAATAAATCGAGAGGAATAACATTACGCGTAGGGTCTGGGCTTGGAACAATGGCACCGTTTAATTGTGTTGATGAGTAACGCTCACCAAGACCACGAACGTAGATGAATCGACCATCTACCAATGTTAGACCAGTTACACGACGAAGCGCTCCCGCTGCATCACTATCACCGGTACGAGCTATTTGCTCAGCACCCATAATATCTGCTACGAAAGCTTGGTTTTTACGTTCTTCCATTACTGCCGTTGCGGTACCCTTTAGGCGTGTACCAGTAGCGACAACTTCCTCAATCACTTCATCTTCATTTGATTGAGCGAAAGCTATAGACGTTGGAAGCAACATGCTTGCAGCAACGGCTAAGCTGATGGGTTTTAGAAGAAACCTGTTAGCAGGTCTGTTCATGATGAACCTCTTTAGAAAGGAATACTGTCACGAATAAAATTCGTGTCTTACAAACTTAAAAGCAAGTGCGCTACTTTTGCAACGCACTTGCTTGTCTAGGGCTTAATGGATTAGGCCTTATTCAAGACCTACAGTCCAACCCGCTGTCCAATCGTTGTCAGCGTCTTTTACTGCACCGATAAAGTCTACTGAAGAGAAGAAGCTATCTAGTGTAGACACATCTGTTGCAACTGTTGCATCTACTGTGTAGATACCGTTAAGTACTGTCGCAGTGTTATCTAGCAACGTGTTTCCAGTTTGCGCAGTAAACCATGCTTCTTGGTCGAAATCACCAGAGTTATTGATGTTTTCAGCACAAGCTAGTACTGACGTTTCAAAAGTAAGCTGTGGCGTGTTAGTGCCATCCATGTTAGCAAGTAGCGTAGTGTCGCCATCGCTTAGGTCAGCTTCAAAACACTCACCCATGCCTGCAGGGCCTGTTACAACAAAGTTGTAAAGCTGTGCGTTAGTTTGGTCGCGAAGTAAAACACCTTCTGAATCAGCGTCAGCAGTATCGAACTCGTTGCCAATAATCGTCATGTTAGCAATCATTGGGTTAGAGAACGCTGTACCGTCGCCGCCGTCACCGTCGCCTTCAATTGCGCGGTTAGCATCAGAGTTGTCGTCTGCGTGCTTAACAAGAACAAACTGTAGCTTACCTTTATAGCCGTTATCCCAGTCTACAGAGTCGTCTTGAATACCGGTTAGCGTAAGGTACTTAACGTTTACTGCACCACCGAAGAACTCAACACCGTCATCTGCGTTTTTGTGAACCTGTACATACTCAACAGTAGTACCAGAGCCCACACCACCAAACGTAATACCGTTTAGTTCGTTATCTGGTGCGATTTCAAAACCACCGTGCATTACACGTACATAGCGAAGTGTACCTGAGCTATCTGTGTTGTCAGTTCCGCCAAACACTGCACCTTCTTGTGCACCTTCAACCTGAAGTGAACATGACGTACCGTCTTGAGGGCATTTAGTTGATTCACCGTTACCTAGCACGATCATGCCGCCCCATTGACCAGCTTCACCCGCTTCTAGACCGCCAACAACGTGGTCACGTGAAGTGAATGTAATTGGGTTTTCAGCAGTACCGTTTGCGTTGATTTCAGAGTCACGGCTGATTACTAGGTAGTCGTTACCCGACGCGCCGTAAACGGTTACGCCTGGCTCAACAGTAAGGGTTGCGCTGTTCTCTTTATCTCCACCTACAAATACTGCACCTGAAAGCGCGTAGAAGTTACCTTCTGTAAGCGTAAGGTCAGATGTAATAGTACCAGACACTTCACACGTAGTGGTTGAACCGTCTACTGGTGTAATTGAAGTGGTACCTGATGGACAGCCTGAAGCAGATTGTACTAGCTCGATGTTACCGCCACCGAAACCAAATGCCCAACCTTCACGCCAGTCAGTTTCACCAACCGCACCAACAAATGTGTTCGCTTCAAAGAAAGTATCAAGCAATGTAGACGCGTCGCCACCCGCTGTAAGAAGCGCGCTTTCTGCGGTTAATGTACCGTCAGGGTTTAGACCAAGGTTAGCACGGTCTTCAAACGCGATAAGCTGGTTGCCGTCTTGGCCTGTGAACCACGCTTCTAGATCAACGGCACCTTCAGGTGAGTTAAACGGCTCAGAACATGCAATTGCTGAATAAGTCATGGTTAGGTCACCGTCAGAAAGGTTAGCTTGAACCGTTTCGTCAGTGTCCATTTCTAAACACTCGCCCATTGCTTCTGGACCAGTGATAAGGAAGTTCATTAGATTTGCGCCAGTTTGGTCGCGAAGTAGAAGACCTTCAGAGTCAGCATCGGCTGTGTCGAACGTGTTACCGATAACTGTCATGTTAGCGATCATTGGCTTAGAGAATTCAAGGCCGTCACCGCCGTCACCGTCACCTTCGATACCGCGGTTAGCGTCAGAGTTGTCAGCAGCGTGCTGCACGTAAACATACTGAAGCTTACCTTTATAACCGTTGTCCCAGTCTACTGAGTCATCTTGGTTAGCAGTAAGTACTAAGTGTTTCGCATTAACCGCACCGCCGAAGAATTCAACACCGTCATCAGCGTTGCTGTGAACCTGTACGTAATCAACTTCTGTACCTGAACCAACACCACCAAAAGTAATACCGTTAAGTTCATTGTCTGGTGCAATTTCAAAGCCCGCATACTTAACAACAACGTACTTAAGGATACCAGAGTTGTCTGTATCGTCAGTACCACCGAATACCGCACCTTCTTCTGCACCTTCTACTTGAAGCGCACAGTCAGAACCATCTTGTGGACACTTAGTTGACGTACCGTTACCAAGGATAACAACGCCACCCCATTGGCCTGCGCCAACTTCATCACCTACCACGTCATTGAATGATGTCATGATGATAGGAGCAGATGCAGTACCTTCTGCTTCAATTTTTGAATCACGGCTTACAACCAGATAATCTGCACCAGTACGACCGAAGATTATTGTACCTTCTTCAATAGCAAGCGTTACGCTGTCTGCTTTGTCGTTACCGATAAATACTGGACCTTCAAGTGCCCATACTGTGTCGTTAGTTAGTGTGATTACGCCTTGGTCGTCTGCGTCATCTGCAGTTAAACGGCCGGTAAGTACGCGAACTTCAACGTCTTGACCGAATGCGTCGCTTACTTCGCCGCTAAGGAAAGTACTTGATTCACCTGGAGCTGTATCATCTGAACCTGTATCGCCACCTGTATCACCACCAGTGTCGCCACCGTTGTTATTAGTTACGCTGTTATCAATATCGCCTTCACTGATATTGATGTCGCCGCCACAGCCTGCTAGCACAAGCGCTGTAGCGATAGCCGAAGCTTTGAAAAGTTGCTTAAGTTCCATGTGTTTCTCCAAGTACGGTATAATTATGGATTTTGAAAACGCGGAAACTTTACCTAAGGTAGATGACACATTTGTTACATTAAGGCGCTGTAACAAAAGTTTCACAGAAAAAGTTCATTTTTGAGCTAAAAAAAGCAAGTTAAAACCGCTAATTCTGTTCAAGCTTTTAGTTTTTAACTATTTTTTTGATGCTGGCAAACTACTCGTCGTCTTTATGGCTGTGATGTGAAAGAGGTTACTCAACGTCGGTTCAAGTTAAAAAAAGCACAAGATAGATGCCATTGGGCGCATGGACTCATTTTTTATGACGCTATTATGACAGGGCGAGCTATGGCAAAAAGCGGTGTAAGCACTATAGCTTGGCGCTTAATTATTCACTCAACAAGCGACGCTGACGAACAAGCACATCTTCACGAATGGGGAAATACCCATCCCTTAATACTTGTCGCTGCCCTTCTTTAGATAATATGTACCGTAAAAACTCTCGTTCTAGGGTGGGTAACGGTTCGCCCGGCTTTTTATTGATAACTAAATAAAGAAAGCGAGCAAAGGGGTAGGATTCATTGCGAACAGTATCGATAGACAGGGGGATTAAGTTGTCCATAGACTCACCTAATGGCAGTGCGCGCACGCCCGCGGTTTTATAACCATAGGCAGCATAACCGATGGCGCCAGTACCGCTGGCTACCGACAGCACCACCGATGCAGAACCCGGCTGCTCGTTCACCGTATTTTTTAAAATCGCCGTCACACAGCGCCATGACTTTAAATAAACCATAGGTTCCCGATACTGAGTTCCGGCCATATAGCCGGATAGGAGAACGGTACGCTACGTCATTCACCCCGAGTTGAGACCACGTCGTAATTTCATTATCGCTACCACAAAACTGGGTCTCGGAAAAAACCGCATCCACCTGATCAAGGGTCATACCCGGTAGCGGGTTGCGTCTATCAACAAAAATTGCGATGGCATCCATTGCCACTTTTAATACTGTGGGTGGATAACCGTGTGTGCGGGTGAAGTCTCTTATTTCGCTAGGCTTTAGTTCACGACTCATTGGCCCTATTGTCGCGGTGCCTTCGATAAGCGCTGGAGGGGCAGTCGATGAACCCGAAGCTTGAATTTGAAAGCCTACTTGAGGATAAAGCGTTTTAAACTCTTGAGACCAAAAGGTCATTAAGTTCGCCAATGTGTCTGAACCTACTGAAGATATCTTCCCCGCTACGCCCGGTACACGTTCGTAAGCCGGCACTTGATAGGCTTTCGTCACGGTCTGTTCACGCTCTTGCTCTAAAACCACGGCTGGCGTTTTTAACGACAATAGAGTACAACCAAAAAAGACCAAGCTTAACAGGCTAAAACGATGTACGCTCACTGATACTCCCCCGTAATCACCTGGTGTTCTGATTGCATAACTATCACTTTTAAAAACCTTAAACACTACAGCTGCTCAGCAATAAGTTCTTTATCTAATACAAACGAGAAGTTACTGCCCTCGCCAAGTGTACTCGTAATCTCTAGGCGAGAATTATGATGACTTAGCACGTGTTTTACAATGGATAGGCCCAGCCCCGATCCGCCGGTTTTTCTTGAGCGGGCTTTATCAACGCGATAGAAACGTTCGGTAAGGCGGTTAAGATGATTTTGCTCAATACCATCGCCATTATCCACAACAGAAAATTGCACGCCGTTTGCCTTTCGCTGCCAATAGACGTTAATTTCGCCGCCGGCGGGTGTGTAGTGCACCGCATTGAACACCAAGTTTGAGCACGCACTTCTAAGTTCGGTTTCTACGCCAAATACATAAAGCTCTTCATCAATATGAAAGTTTATTTTGTGGTTCTTTTCTTTATTGAGCGCCTGTGCTTCTCTTTCCACTTGGGCTAGCACTGTAGGAATATTGACCACGTTTTCGTAAATGCGTTCTGAACTTGCCTCAATGCGTGACAATACCAGCAAATCTTCTATCAGGTTTTGCATGCGATGGGTTTGCGATGTCATTTCCTTCATCGCTTTATGCATAAACGGGCCTGATTCTTCATCTACAGGAAGAATTTCCAAATATCCATTAATCACCGTTAGCGGCGTGCGAAGCTCATGAGATACATTGGCCACAAAATCTTTGCGCATTTCTTCAAGTTGAGAAACCCGTGTTATATCACGGGCAATAAGCAGCAAGTGCTCTTCCCCGTAGGGCATGATGCGATATTCAAAGGTTTTATTCGGATTAGTTGGCGACGGTACTTCAATCGGGTATTTATAGTTACCTGCATGAAAGTACTGAATAAACTCAGGATGTCGCAGCAAGTTGTCTATTCGACGGCCTGAATCCTGTGGCCACTTAAGCCCTAAATCTAGTCGCGCTAGGCGGTTACACCAAATAATACACGCCTTAGCATCAACTACCACAGCGGCATCTGGCAGGGCTTCAGAACCTTCTCTGAAGCGCTTAACCAATTCGCCCAATTCCTTGCGTTTATTGCGGTTACGGCGCTGAAGATAGTAAATGCCTTCATAGATATGCTCCCACACGCCACGCACAGTAGGTGGAGACATCTTACGGCTATGCCATAGCCAACGGTTAAGTTTATAAAGGTGCCAATAATTAAACAATAAGAGCAGGGTTGCACCTATTGCTACTGCGAACAACATGTCATCCAAATACCACCCCACCAGCGCAAAAACCACAAGGAATAGCACTAGTCGCAGTGTACTTCTCAACCAAGAGAAAGGGTAATACATGAAATAACTCGCGTTGTTAATGGTGGAAAATACATTCGCTCAAAAATCGTAAAGGCAAGAGGGAATAGCGCATTGCCACTCCCTTAACATCTTCGTTAATTACAGTTTAGTAGAAAAACGATAGCCCGCACCGCGTACGGTTTGGATCATAGCATCATGGCCATGACGAGAGGTAGCTTTGCGCAGGCGTCGGATATGAACGTCTACCGTTCTATCTTCTACATACACGTTTGTTCCCCACACGTTATCAAGTAAAAGTTCTCGACTGTACACACGCTCTGGGTGCGTCATAAAAAAGTGTAATAACTTGAACTCAGTTGGGCCCATGTCTAGGGGCTCTTCGTTAGCCATAACACGGTGGGAAACCGGCTCTAACTTAAGCCCGTTAAATTCGATAGGCTCTTCGTTTGAGGTCGGTGTTACTCTGCGCATGACCGCTTTTATTCGCGCCACTAACTCTTTAGGAGAGAAAGGCTTGGTGACGTAATCGTCAGCACCTGCGTCAAGGCCGCGAATTTTGTCTTCTTCTTCGCCACGCGCGGTAAGCATAATTACCGGTATATCACGGGTAAATTCATGTTGCTTTAAACTTTTCGCTAGCTGTACACCGCTTCCTCCCGGCAGCATCCAATCTAATAAGATTAAATCCGGATAGGGTTCGCAAATTTTTTCTTGCGCGATGTCATAATCTTCGGCTTCAATAATATTAAAGCCCGACTGCTCAAGTACGAACTTAAGCATTTCACGGATAGGCGCTTCGTCCTCAACCACCAACACTGTACGAGACATCGTTATATTCCTGCTCATTATTAAACGCCGTTATTATTAATGTGGTCTGTGACAGTTTTATTAAAACGATTACATTAATGTGTCAAGTTTAATACGGTAATAAAACAACTTCGCCCAAAGTTTAAGCGCTTAATCTTGTTTATTATTTCTTTTACGCATATTCTTGAATCGTCGAAATTACCAATCACTCTATGCTAAAACGCAACGCTCGAAACTATGTATAGAGAATATAGAGTCTGATGTAACAGGGGTATGTTTATCAATGACTGCGGTCAAGACAGGGTTATCAAGGAAGCTCTTAGCCAGAGTGTTATCGGTGTATTTCTCGCTGACTCTTCTGGTAACAATAGGACAGATCTTCACAGAGTACCTCAGCACTAAAAATCACGTAGAAAGCGAACTTCAAACTTTGAAGAACACGTTTTCCTCTAGCCTTACCCGCGCAATGTGGGAGCTCAATAACGATCAGGTCCGCGCCATCTCCGAAGGGCTGATGTCACTGCCCATCGTTGAAGGCCTGCAGGTTCGCGGAGAAAACGGCAACTACATTGCAGACTATGGTATTCGTGCAAAACGTTCACTTGCGCCCATTGATCGCGAAGTTATCGAAGACCATTCTGGCGGGGTATTCAGCTACAGTTTCCCTCTCGTTTTTAAGTTTTCGGGACGCGAATCAACGGTGGGTGATGTTACCCTTTATTCTAGTTTTGATACTATTTTTAGTCGCATAGAGGTGGGCGTATTTTTCCTTATCGGAAACGCTATCGTAAAAACCACATTTCTTGTATTTCTGTTCATGACAGCCTTTCGCACTATGCTCTCAGAGCCGCTTCAAAGTATTACCGAACAAATGGGTAACTTCGACCCCGAGCACCTCAGAGACAGCAAAATCAATATAGAGCTAGAAGACGATAACGAGCTTTTACAGCTCAAAGAGTCGTACAACGGCGTCATTGACGATTTGATAGTTTCGAAAAACAATCTTAACGACGCCAAAAGCGAATTAACCCTCGCCAACAGAAAGTTAGACGACCAAAACCTTATTTTAGAACAAGAGGTGGCAAAGAAAACCGCTTCTCTTTCTCAAATTATGCTGGATTTGGAGCAGCAAAAAGACGAACTTATCGCCCATCAGCGGGAGTTGCGCCAAGAAAACGAGAACCGTCAGTACATAGAAGCTGAGCTTAGAAAACGTAATCAAGAATTAGCTAACTCCATGAATACGCTTCGTCAGACTCAAGAACAACTTGTAGAGTCTGAGCGCATGGCGTCGCTTGGTGGTTTAGTTGCAGGTATCGCCCATGATGTGAATACGCCGTTAGGCGTAAGCGTTACCGCAGCAAGCTTTCTTCAAGAGCGCCTAAATAACCTAAAAACCGACTTTGAAGATAAAAGCCTAACCAGTAAAAGCATGTCGAGCTTTATTGATGAAGCAGAACAAACCGCCCTACTGCTACTGAACAATTTAGAGCGCGCTTCTGATCTCATTGCCAGTTTCAAGCAAGTAGCGGTAGACCAGACAAGTGAAACAGAACGAGAATTTGTACTTGGCGACTACATTAATGAGATTATTCTGTCGCTTAAACCAAGCTTTAAACATACCGAGTATGAAATTAATGTCTCTTGCCCCGACAACTTAGTAGTGAAATGTGCGCCTGGCGCTATTGCACAAATTGTTACCAATATGGTTGTGAACTCGCTTACCCACGGCTTTGAAGGTAAAACCACCGGCACCATTAATTTAGTGGTGAAAGACGCGGGTGACAATGTGGTTATCGACTACACCGATAATGGTAACGGGCTAAATGAAGAGGCATTAGAAAAACTGTTTGACGCCTTCTTCACAACAAAACGTGGACAAGGCGGCAGTGGCTTGGGAACGCATATTATGTATAACTTAGTGACGCAGTCACTAAACGGGCATATTGAAGCGCAAAGTGCGCCAGAGCAAGGCTTGCATTATACTATTCGCTTCCCCAAAAAGAGTACGTGACACGCCTAGTATTCATTTTTAGACAGGTCGCACGTTAAGCGTACAATCATGACTTAATACCTTTTTATTCAATTGCGCAGTGCCACTTACATTGGTACGCTTGCGCCCTATTTTTATCAAGAGAATGCTTACACTATGTGGTTTAAAAATGTAAAAGCCTATCAAATTACTCAACCGCTATCGCTAGATGAGGGCGATTTAGAGCGTGCCCTTAACAAGCATGCTTTCCGCCCGTGCGGCAGCCAAGATATGGCAACTATGGGGTTTGCTTCCCCGTTTTCTCAGGCTGGTAAGCAAGGCACCATGTTTCACGTTGTTCAACAGCGTTTTTGGATAACGCTAAAGAAACAAGAAAAGATTCTTCCTTCTGCTGTGGTTAATGCTGAACTTGATGAAATGGCAGCCAAGATAGAAATGGAAACAGGCTCGCCGGTTGGCAAAAAAGCCAAAGCCGACCTTAAGCAAGAAATTCAAACCCGCTTGCTGCCTCAGGCCTTTACAAAAAACACCTACACTCATGGTTTTATCTCGTTAGCCGACAATTTGGTGGTGGTTGATGCGTCTTCTGACGGCAAAGCCGAAGCCTTTTTGGCCATGGTAAGAAAGGCCATAGGCTCGCTGCCTGTTGTGCCGTTTACGCGCAGAAGCCTTCAAAGCGAACTTACCCATTGGGTTACTGAGGCAACGCCTGAAGGCGTAGGCTTACTTGAAGAAGCTGAATTTAAATCAACTGATGACACAGGCAGCGTTATCCGCTGTAAAAACCAGCCGCTAGACAGCGAAGAAATTACTATTCACCTAGATGCAGGTAAGCTGGTCCAAAAAGTCGCATTTGAATATGCAGAGACGCTAACGGCTATTATGTGTGAAGATGGTGCCATTAAACGCATTAAGTTCACCGACCGCATTAAAGAAGAAACTGACGACGTACCAAAAGATCAGGTAGAAGCGCGCCTTGACGCGGAATTTGCGCTGATGTCAGCCGAAATTTGTACGCTGCTAAACTTCCTTCGTGGTGCGCTTAATCTTAACGACGATAGTTTGTGAGCGAGCGATCAGTAGAACGCAATCTATTCTCTAATATCAATTGAGCATTTAATTCAAAGCCTAATCACTATTACAGTAATTAGGCTTTTCATAAATATCCCTAGAGTACCGTTTCTAATTAGCTTGCTTTTGTAGAAGCGATTTTTTACAAAAGCTTTCTAGCCGCTCAAAAAACATTACTTAGCCACTTTAAACAGGGTAGTGAATTACCACAACAAAGCGCGTTTCTCCTACTTCATCTCGATAACCGTGTGGCTGATCTGCGTGCAATATACATTGCTCTTGCGCTTGATAGGCTTGCCATTGACCATCTTGCAAAACCCCCCTAACTTCCCTTGTAATACGTGAATGTGTTCTGTTACACCTATTTGGTGCGCCGAAGAGTGCTGCTCATGAAAGTCCTTCAAGCAAAGCTCAAACATTTCAAACTGAGTGACTGCATTAAACGGGAATAGCGTTTTAATGGTTACGTTTGGGTCGTTAGCGAACTTATCATCTGCGTGTTGAGACGTAGGCGCTGTTTCGTCACCAGACAAGAAAGAAGAAAAAGAACACGCAAGACCTGTGGCTATTTTCCATAAGGTAGCGATAGTTGGGCTAGACTCACCTCGCTCTATTTGCCCAAGCATGGCTTTGGACACCCCTGTTAATTTGGCGGTTTTATCAAGTGAAAGGCCTCGCCCTGTACGAACTGATTGCAGGTGTTGAGCAATGCTTTTTGAAATAGCAGAAGGCTGCGCATTTGCTTTTGTCATGTAATGAAGGCCTTTTACTTCGTCTCTAAAGTTGATAAAGCAGTTGTGCGTTATAACGCACGAATGGTAAGTTACCTATTGTACGTTATAGCGCACAAAAAGGTAGAGTAGCACATCAATAGACGCTAAAAGCGTGTTTTTATCACTCAGTCGATTCCAAATCGAAATTCCATCACGAGGGTTTTCATGAGTAAATGGAAGTTAAGTCATATCAGCGCAGGGCTTACCGCCGTTACGGTAGGTTACAGTAGTTCTGTCGTTATTATCATTGATGTGGCACGTAAGGCCGGCGCTAGCGATGACATGGTAATAAGCTGGTTATTCGCGCTTGGACTAGGCATGGGTATTACCTGTATTTTATTTTCGTGGCTATCCAAGCTGCCCGTTGTTACCGCTTGGTCTACCCCTGGCGCCGCTTTCTTGTTAACGAGTATCGGTAATTACCGTTTAAGCGAAGCCATTGGTGCTTTTGTAATATGCGCAATGCTTTCTCTTGTAACGGCTCAAAGTCGTAGCCTGCTTAAACAAATTAGTCGGATTCCGCCTGCAATCTCATCGGCACTTTTGGCCGGTATTCTCTTACCTATATGTCTTGCTATATTCAGTGATGTGAACGATGCGCCGCACTTAGTCGCGTTATTTCTCGCGGTTTATCTAATAGGAAGCCGGCTATTTCCCCGTTATCTAATGCTGTTACTGCTGGTTATGTCGGTGGGCATTAGTATGTTTATGAGCAGTGCAGACGGTGGTGTTGCTTTAACAAGCGATTCATCAGGGCTGTCATCAATATTTACCCTGCCCGTGCCTATTTGGGTAACACCCACTTTCTCGCTAAGTGCCACTATTGGGTTAGCCTTTCCCCTTTTTCTTATTACTACACTTTCTCAAAACTTACCTGGTATTGCTATTCATCACGCCCACGGCTATACACCCGACCATAAGCCTATTTTATCAGGTATCGCCATTGCTCAAGCCCTATTAGCACCATTTGGAGGCTTTACCTTTAACCTAGCCGCTATCACAGCAGCATTGTGCATGGGTGAACAAGCGGATAGTGAAAAGTCACAGCGCTATAAAGCGGCTATTGCAGCCGGTATGGTGTATATATTTATGGGGCTGTTAGCGTCTGTGGTCGTAGCATTATTTGTTAGCATGCCCAGTATCATTATTCACCTACTTGCTGGGCTAGCTCTGTTAGCTACGCTTCAAGGGGCGGTAGTTCGTGCTATGGAAATAGAACATCACAGGGCCCCTGCACTGCTTACTATGCTGTGTACTGCGTCAGGCTTTAGCTTATTTTCTATGACTTCAGCAGTGTGGGGGTTGGGGCTAGGCTTAATATTGCTGTATGTTCAAAAGAAACCTGCTAACGCCTAGTGTTGCTTATTTAGCGCTGTACCCATAGCAACTTACATAACAAAAAGGCCGATACGTTTTGAAGATTCACTTCTGTATCGGCCTAACATTATTGTGTAGATCTGGGGGTAGCTTAACTGCTTATAAGAAAATTTGCTTCGCTGCGCTTGTTAGCTCTTCGAATTCATCAGAGTGTAGTTCACCCATATCTTCTACAACACCGCGCTGTATCGCTAAGTTTAAAATAGCATCTTTTTGACTGCCGGCAGCCCCTGACACCGCCGCGCCAACACGTACAAAATCGATATAGCTCAGGTTATCAGGCAGGTAGCTTAAATCTTTCCAGTTTTTAGCCACATTAACGAAACTATCGCCAAAGCCCCATTCTCTCATTATGCTCGCGCCGATTCGCCCCGACAATTGATCTATCGCAACTTCAAGAAATGTTGGGTTAGCAAATACTTCAGGGTGGCGCTCTGCTTCGGTTAAAATAGGCAACACACCAATGTTATGAACAAGGGCTGCCAAAGTCATAGTATCCATGCTCATTTCACGATTTTTAGTCCGGGCGATATAAAGCTGTAAAACCGCCATGGCACTAGCCACTATGTTCACAGTATTGGCCCATTCCTGCTGTAAATACCGAGCAACCACGTCGTTTTTCGATACAAATAGCTGTTCCATTGCCAGGGCAGTAGAAATGTTCTTAATTTGGCGCAGACCAATACGCGTTACCGCCTGACTAACTGAAGTCACTTTAACGCTACGCCCCATATAAGCACTATTAGCAATTTTAATCATTCTTGCGCTTAATGACGGGTCCTGACCTATAACCTCGCCCATTGCGTTTAGGTTTATATCAGGGTCGTCAGCTGCTTTACGAACTTTCAATGCGATAGCAGGAAGTGTAGGAAGGACGAGAGTATCGTTGTTAATTTTTTCAACCAAGATGGTTGAAAGCGCGTTCTGTGTAGACATATTTCTACCCTTAGGAAGTTCCAAATAGCCCAGAAGGCAATCAGTTGCTGTATCAGTTAATCAAGTTGGTACTCGTAAACCAGCATCAACTATGACCGTTTATGCTTTACTCTCCCTGCTTTATTAGCATAAGGCATTATTCGTTACGCAAAAATACAGGAGGTTTATTGTTTTATTATCGTATTTCTATCACCATACTATAGTAGCTTTTCACTTTCGACCAACTAAAAAAAACTAAAGCGTCAGAGAGAAATATTTACTATTGTGGAGCGACGAGCGCATAGACGAAGTATAGACAACCAGTAGCAAAGCACTATTCAAATTACACAAATAATTTTCATACTTTTGTATAAAATCAAAAGCATAGCTATAGTGAACTAGCTATTTTTCGACAGATAACACGGTAACCTTCATTATGAAAAACACACTTTCACATTACACTCCTATTGCTGCCGCAATAGCGGGGTTATTTATGCTTACAGCGTGCGGTAAAAGCGCCGACACAACACAAACAACAACGGCAAACCCCGAGACGACAACAGAGCAAACCTTGTTAGTTGACGAATCTCGCTTGTCTATTTATCACGGTGTAGACCTTACTAGCGATTTGTCACACCTTAGCGACAATCAGCACAAAATGCTTTCGCTGTTAATCGATGTATCAAAAATCATGGATGACTTATTCTGGAAACAAGCGTTTTTTGAAGATAAAGATGCATTTCTTTCATCAATAGACGATGAAGACGTCCGCCACTTTGCTGCCATTAACTACGGGCCGTGGGATCGCTTAAACGGAGATACCCCTTTTATTAGTGGCTATGATGACAAAGCGCCCGGTGCTGAATTTTACCCCCATGACATAGATAAAGCCGAATTCGCTACGGCAAGCTTTGAAGACAAACAAGGCCTTTACTCTATGGTAAAACGTGATGAAGCAGGTAACCTTTATTCAGTGCCTTATTCAGAAGCATTTAAAAGCGAGTTAATGAAAGCCTCTGATTTACTTAAAAAAGCATCAGAGCTGGCGGAAGATGAGAGCTTCAAGCAATACCTGCAGCTTCGCGCCGAAGCACTTTTATCCAATGACTACCTTGCCTCTGACATGGCATGGATGGATATGAAAACCAACCCGATTGAGCTTGTTATCGGCCCCATTGAAAGCTATGAAGACCAACTTTTTGGCTATCGCGCTGCGTTTGAAGCTTACGTACTTATTAAAGATCTAGCGTGGAGTGAAAAGCTCGCAAAGTATGCGGCTTTCTTGCCTGAACTACAGCAAGGCCTGCCCGTCGCTGAAGCCTACAAAGCCGAAATGCCGGGCTCGGACGCGGACCTTAACGCATACGACGTCATTTACTATGCGGGCCATTCTAATGCAGGCAGTAAAACCATTGCCATAAACCTGCCTAACGACGAACGGGTTCAGCTAGAAAAAGGGACCCGACGTCTGCAGCTCAAAAACGCTATGCGTGCAAAATTTGATACCATTCTCGTTCCTATCGCAGATACGCTCATTGTACCTGAGCAGCGCAAGCACATTACATTCGACGCTTTTTTCGCGAACACCATGTTTCACGAAGTGGCCCACGGTTTAGGGATTAAAAACACCCTGGACGGTTCAGGTACCGTGCGCGGCGCACTAAAAGAGCATGCATCAGCCCTTGAAGAAGGTAAAGCAGATATTCTTGGCCTGTATATGGTACAAAGCCTTCTCGAAAAAGGTGAGATTACCGAAGGCGCATTAGAGGATTACTACGTAACCTTTATGGCAGGCATTTTCCGTTCAGTGCGTTTTGGTGCAAGTTCTGCACATGGCAAAGCCAACATGATTCGCTTTAACTTCTTTGCTCAACAGGGCGCATTTGAAAAGACCGAAGACGGGCTATACCGGGTTAATATGGAGAAAATGGGCGCTGCGGTAGAAGC
Organism: Alteromonas infernus; assembly: GCF_902705815.1. Classification (NCBI taxonomy): domain Bacteria; kingdom Pseudomonadati; phylum Pseudomonadota; class Gammaproteobacteria; order Alteromonadales; family Alteromonadaceae; genus Alteromonas; species Alteromonas infernus. The sequence continues at coordinate 141,413 of NZ_CACSIG010000017.1, read as the reverse complement.
GCTATCGGAACTTATTCTTACCTTACAAGGTGATGGCGATTACGATGGCGTGGCTGAATTGGTTGAGACAATGGGTGTGATTAAACCTGACCTTTCATCAGATTTAGCGCGCTTAGAGGCGGCGAGTATTCCGGTTGATATTCACTTCAACCAAGGTAAAAAAGTACTAGGGCTTAGCGAGTAACTTCGTTAGCTTACTTAAATACCAAAAAGGCCGCTTTCTAAAGCGGCCTTTTTATATGACAGGGTGAAACCTTGCTATTCAACGTGTTGTTTCATATTTTCCGTGTACGGAGGCCACCCCAAAGGCTTACCCGCTAGCACGTGAAGATGAATGTGATAAACCGTTTGCCCGCCATATTCATTACAGTTCATGACAGTGCGGTAACCCTGATCGGCAAACCCTTCTTCTTTGGCGATTTTAGCCGCTACAAAAGAAAGGTGCCCCACCACTTCCCTGTCTTCTTCAGCAATATCATTGACTGTAGCAATCTGCTTTTTCGGAATTACCAGAAAGTGATAAGGAGCTTGAGGATTAATGTCTTTAAACGCCAGCGATAAATCGTCTTCATAGAGAATCTCTGCTGGGATTTCTTTATTGATAATTTTATCGAAAATAGTTTCTGCCATATCTTACTTCCCTTATCAAAATGTTGTTTCTCGCAAACTTTAGGGCTTAAGTACAAGTGTTCAGTTATAGCTTTGAAGCTAGGCACTATGCCCTGTGCGAATTCATATCCAATTCTTTACTACGCTTTCGCTGTTTTATCTTTTATTCGCTCACGCTTAAGCAAAGACAAACCACAAAAGCACAGCACCTAACGCTAAACGGTAAATAACAAAAGGCAGCATACCAATGCGTGCAATCCAGCTTAGGAATAAATAAATACACAAATAAGCGCTAACAAATGAAAAGGCGGCACCATAAAGAAGCGCAGACCAATCCACCGCTTCGTTGGCACTTAGCAGGTCGAGGGTTGCTAAAAGCCCGGCACCTAGAATAACCGGAATAGAAAGCAAAAATGAAAATCGCGCGCACGCTTCACGTTTTAGCCCTAACATAAGACCCGCGGTCATAGTGATACCTGAACGAGACGTGCCCGGTATTAAAGCCAATACTTGTGCTAAGCCAATATATATAGCTTGCTTTAGGGTTAAGCCTTCAAGCTCTTGCTCTCGTTTTGCGGTCGCGTCGGCATACCAAAGTAATAACCCGAAGATAATCGTCGTACCCGCAATAACAAGGGCAGTTCGAGCGTTTTCTTCTATCCAGCCTTTCATAAGAAAGCCGATAATAACAGCCGGAATCGTACCAACGATCACATACCACGCCAGCTTGCTGTCGGTGGACTGCTGTTTACTGAAGCCTTGCGTGACCCACGCAACCGTCATTTGCCCTATCTCTTGACGGAAGTAAATCATCACGGCCAATAGGCTCCCCACGTGCACGGCAACGTCAAAGGCTAGCCCTTGGCTTACCCACCCCAGCAATTCGGCAGGCAAAAGCAGGTGCCCAGAACTGCTAATAGGAAGAAATTCAGTTACGCCCTGAATAATTGCTAAAATAATGATTTCAAAAAGTGTCATTCCTTTGCTTAACTCCAAGTAAAGTCAATTGGCCATAATTGCTGTTTCTGTTTATCAAATTTTTGCCACATTTGGGCGTAGGTTTCTTGCGTTTCAGGGTGAACGTCATTTGGCACAAGCTCAGCTAACGGCCAGAGCACAAAGGCGTTGTAGCAAATTTCTTCGCGAGGCAGAACCACAGGTGTTGTTGTTACTCTACTATCATAAGTAAGCAGATCTAAATCAAGGGTTCTTGCACAGAACTTTTTGTCTGTGTGTACCCTACCATTGTCTTTTTCAATGCCTTTGAGTGTGGCGCACACCTGTTCAATATTTTTAGACGTCGTAGCCCTCGCTACCGCATTGTAAAAAGGGCTGCCGTTAAATCCTACCGCTTCGCTCTCGTATACAGAAGACACGGTTACATCGGAAAAGTGCTGCTTTAGTGCCACTAAAGATTGTTTAGTGTAACGCTCGCGCTCAATGTTTGAGCCAATACTTATTAAAACGGTATGTGAGGACATCAAACGCGCTCTTTACTCATTTCAACTGCCACGGTTTTCGCATTAGGAAGGATATTTGGTTTTACTATTTTAAGCGTTATGGCCGATACCGCAAAGCGTTCGCATACGGCGTCCATCACTTTGCTTCCAAACGCTTCGAGTAGTTCAAACGTACTTTGTTTACCTACATCTACAATACACTCTGCCACTTTCGCGTAATCTACGGTATCTGCTACGTCATCGCTTTGCATTGCGGCGCACAAGTCAACGTCAAGTGTTACATCAAGCAGCAGTTGCGTTGTGCGTACTCGCTCCCAATCATAAACACCAATCAGGGTGTCGACTTCAAGCCCTGTTATATAAATTTTACCCATGGATTTTTTCATCTTGTACTGTTATCAACCAGTTAAACACTGTGATACTGGTCTTACTACTGCGCTTTTACCCACATTATTGTAGGTAAACAGTGGTATATCGCATTTGGATGGAGTAGCTTTACGCTTGTGTGGCACAACTATACCGCTGTATGACAACTGGGGGCAACCAAGGTTTTATAATTTTAATAAGCGCAAAGCCTGTTAACCTGTAGTGTATGAATTTCAGTCTCGATAAAAAGCAACGGTCTTTAAACAAAACCTTTTATAACTAGAATGATAAAATGACTCCGCTAACTCTGTTGATGATTACTGTTGCCTATCTCTTTGGCTCGCTTTCCAGCGCAGTAGTGATAAGCCGCCTATTCGGTTTACCCGACCCGAGAACCGCAGGTTCCAAAAATCCCGGTGCCACCAATGTTTACCGCTTAGGCGGTCGCATTCCTGCGCTGTTAGTACTGATTATGGATATTTTAAAAGGGACAATCCCAGTCTACGGCAGCTATTTTTTAGGGCTAAACCCCATTGTATTGGGTGTCATTGCCATCGCGGCGTGTTTAGGTCACATTTTCCCACTGTATTTCGGTTTTAAAGGCGGAAAGGCCGTCGCAACCGCGTTTGGCGCTATGCTTCCTATTGGCCTCGACCTAGCAGGCTTACTCGTTCTCAGCTGGGTGGTGGTCGTCTTTCTCACCGGTTATTCTTCTTTAGGGGCGCTTATTGCCGTGTCGCTCGCGCCCCTATTTACTTTTTTGATTAAGCCTTTGTATACCATTCCGGTAGCCATGCTTTCGCTGCTTATTATTCTGCGTCACAAAGACAACATTACCCGTCTAATGGCAGGTAATGAAAGTAAAGTGTGGGACAAGGGTAAAGTTAAAGAGTAAGACCTTGTGCCAAGACGTCTAGCTCACCGTCAATAGGAGTTAGTGGCGTAATACCCAATATTTTTGCCAGTGCAGGGTAAACCTCTAAATTGCTAAACGCCGGTAATGTCTTATTTATTTTAAAGGCGGGACCCGTAGCGACGAAGGTTGCGCCCATATCAGGCAGCGTATTCTCATACCCATGACCGCCCTTGCTTGTATGCATGCTACCCGCGTTTTTAAATCGCGCCGGCGGCGCAATTTCTAAAATGATATCCCCTGTTCTATTTCCCGCTTCCATATGACGCAAAGCGCGCTGCTGTTCGTTTAAAACAAGGTAGCGGTTTTGCGCAATGGCGGTAAGGCGGTCGAACTCTTCTGTAATGTCTTCTCTCGATACGCTCTCTTTTGCGTACAGGTGAACTTGAGCGCCTTCATTTTCAATAATGAAGCTATCAGGAATAGATAACGATTCCACTTCGATTAGTTGCGCTTCATCCACCGGTGTCATGCCGTGATCGGAGACCACCACGAGATTTACCGGCAAATTAAGTGCTTTTATACGTTGGTGTAACTGACCGATAAGAGCATCGACGTTTTGCACTGCATGGTGCGTTTTTTCTGAGAAGGGCCCTTCGTCGTGACCCACTGTGTCGGTTAAAGAAAAATAGCCTGCGATAAAGCGAGGGCGAGCTCCCTCAGGAAGTTTAAGCCAATGTATAATTTGGTCGATGCGCTGCTGATAATCCGCATATTTTGAATAGTGGAAAAAATAGCTGGGCTGCGCGCCCGAAATACGTGCATCGGATTCTGGCCAGAAAAACGTGGCCGCTTTCATGCCGTGATATTCCACTAAATTCCAAAAAGGTGTTGCGGTTATCCAGGTACTATCCATGCGCCCGTAACCTAATTTGTATTTGGCATAACCGTCTTCGGCGGGGCGCGATTTATCATAAAAGCGGTTGTTTACAATGCCGTGGTGTTTAGGCAATAACCCGGTTACCAGCGAAATGTGATTAGGAAACGTGTTGGAAGGGTAAACCGGTATCATTGAAGCGGCTCTTACCCCTTCTTTAGCAATCGCGCCTAAGTACTTAGCATTGTGCAGTTCAATATAGTCATGGCGGAAACCATCAAGGGAGATGAGTACCACATATTGTTCATCATGGCGTTTTGCCTGCTCACTTTCATGCACTGTCTCTATCGGCAATTGCTTCAAACCCACGGGGTTTGATTGGGCTGAGCTGGCTTGCTCAGCGGCGACGGCATCAGACGACATAAAGCAAAATGAAAAAATTAGCATCGTAAATGCGAATAACGTGTTTTTCTGCGTTGCCAATGTATTTGAGCCCATCCGTTTATTGTTCCTTGTTACCTATTTCATTGGGTATAGCCGCAGCGATACCACAAGCCCATTAAATTGCCGATAAGGTGTCAAGAGGCCAGCGCGGCTTTGCTTGAGAGGAAAGCGCTAAGGTTTCCCCTGCTTTTAATCGCTGCATGCCGGCATAAGCAATCATGGCTCCATTGTCAGTACAATACGCCAAGCTAGGATAAAACACTTCACCTTTTAGCGCTTGCATTAGCGCTTTCATCTCACTGCGTAGCATGGTGTTCGCACTTACGCCGCCTGCTATAACAAGGCGCTTCATTCCCGTTTGTTTTAACGCCCGCTTGCACTTTATTATCAGTGTATCAACCACTGCCTCTTGAAACGCATAAGCAATGTTGGCTTTAATTTGCTCTGCATTATCGCCTGTTAAATCAGCGTCGCGGATAGTATTAGCCGCAAAGGTCTTTAAGCCACTGAAGCTAAAATCAAGACCAGGTCTGTCTGTCATAGGGCGAGGGAACTTGTAATGCCCTGCTTCGCCTTTTTCAGCCAGCTTCGCCAAAAGCGGCCCGCCGGGGTAATCTAAGCCAAGGAGTTTAGCGGTTTTGTCAAAGGCTTCGCCCGCCGCATCATCTATAGATTCCCCAAGCACTTCGTATTGACCAATACCTTCTACTTTAACCAGCATCGAGTGGCCGCCAGATACTAAAAGCGCAATAAAAGGAAATGCCGGTGCGTCGTCTTCGAGCATAGGCGCTAATAAATGCCCTTCCATATGGTGAACACCTACCGCAGGTACGTTCCACGCATAGGCCAATGAACGACCCACTGATGAACCGACCAATAATGCGCCTACCAGACCTGGGCCTTGCGTAAAAGCAACGCCGTCGATGTCTGATGGTTGCGTGTTGGCATCTTCCATGGCTTTTTCTATCAAAGGAATAATTTTTCTTACGTGATCCCGCGACGCAAGTTCTGGCACTACACCACCATAATCGGCGTGTAGCTTCACTTGGCTATATAATTCGTGGGACAACAAACCTTTTTCATCGTCATAGACAGCGATGCCGGTTTCGTCACAAGATGTTTCTATTCCTAAAATACGCATGGGGAGTACCCTTTTACTACAAACTACGGTGCCTGTTTTTTACTACGCTCAGCGATAAAGTAGAGTTAGCCACTTCGATAAAACGTACGATCAAAAACTAAATAAATAATTCTGGCGATCCGGCGCGATGATCTTTATGATCCGGCCGCGATCTTAACACTACCCTTAATAAGATCTGTCCACGTTTTATTTTTGATCAATGATGTATTAATCAAAGAAAAAACAAGGTGAACACGTTCTGATAAGGGCGCTTATGTGAGCCGAGTTAAACAACACAGTGCTTAACGAGCGCAGAGTTTACCTTTAATCCTGCATTCATGGAATGCCGGCGAACGGGTAAATGAATGGTAATTGCACAATATTGTCTATTTTTTGGCAATTCATCCTTTACTTTCTCTGTAGATATGATTAGAATTTCGCACCATTTTTAACCCGGGTGGCCTTTTTAGCGCACAATTTTACCCGGATTTACACAGTAAAAGTTTTGAGGTGAGTGTTTAATGCCTATCGTTAAAGTTAGAGAAAACGAGCCGTTTGATGTGGCGCTGCGTCGTTTTAAGCGTTCTTGTGAAAAAGCAGGTGTTCTTTCTGAAGTTCGTCGTCGTGAATTCTTCGAAAAGCCAACTTGGGAACGCAAGCGCAAGAAAGCTGCCGCTAAGAAGCGTCATCTTAAGAAGCTAGCTCGTGAAAACGCACGTCGCGTAAAACTCTACTAATATAGGGTTAAGTAACGAGTCTGAAAGGTGTTGCAATTGCAGCACCTTTCGCGTTTCTGGGCCTTTATTTTTTGGATGCTATTTTATCTATCCTAAAATATCCCGTTTGTTTCCCTTCAAATGGTTGCATTTGATTTTCAACCTGGGGCTTAATAATACCAGTCCGCATAGATGATTACCCTCTCAGCGAGAGTTAAAATGTTTGGAATCGCGGCGTGTTACCGCAGGTATAGTGGTTCTACATCAAGGTGACACAACAAAGAGTACGGACATTTTATACTCGCCCTTCGGGAAGGTCTGGCAAGCTTCCTAGCTTCATTCTGGGAAATTGAAAGGGAACAACCATTCCTGCATTCCCACGCTTCGCTAGGAAACTTGCCAGCGCCTTCTGAGTGGGCAATGATCTATGCGGATTGGTATAAACTCACTCTACTAATAAAAATCAGGAAGCATCATGTCACTAATTGATGATTTAAAAGCAGCGCAGAAAGATGCGATGCGTGCAAAAGAAAAAGTACGTCTTGGTACTATTCGTATGGCTATGGCTGCCATTAAGCAAAAAGAAATCGATGAACAAATTACGCTAGACGATAGCGCAATCTTAGCGGTGTTAACCAAAATGGTTAAGCAACGTCAAGACGCTGCCGCGCAATACGACGCCGCCAATCGCGATGACTTAGCCAGCAAAGAGCGTGAAGAAATCACTTATATTGAAGATTTCTTGCCACAGCCTTTGACTGACGATGAACTAAACGCCCTTATCGACGAAACTATGGCTGCGACTGGCGCATCGGGTATGCAGGATATGGGTAAAGTAATGGGCGCGTTGAAGCCGAAGGTTCAGGGTCGCACTGACATGGGCGCACTGAGCGCGAAAATTAAAGCGCGCTTAAACGCCTAGGCGTAATACATCCTTATGAGGAGTCTTACTCTGTAAGATTAAAGACGAACGAGGGTGTGAATGCCATACCTTCGTTATTCTCATTGTTGTACTTCCCTGTTACAGTACTTTACTCTTTTAATTTTGTTGTGGCAGCTCGTATTCGTAGGCGCCGCTGCTTATCTTTACTGGTCCTTTTAAATACCCCATGGCTGGAAAAATACCTCGCGATTTTATAGATGACTTACTCTCTCGTACCGATGTGGTAGAAGTCGTTGATAGCCGAGTAAAACTAAAAAAAGCTGGCAAAAACTACCAGGCGTGCTGTCCATTTCACAACGAGAAAAGCCCGTCGTTTACCGTTAGCCAAGACAAACAGTTCTTCCACTGTTTTGGGTGTGGCGCTCACGGCAATGCGATTTCGTTTATTATGGAATTCGACCGCCTTGAATTTGTCGAGGCCATCGAAGAGTTGGCGCGCTATCACGGGCTAGAAGTCCCTCGTGAAAAAGGCAGTCGCCCTGCCATGAGCGAAGAGAAAAAGCAGCAACAGCAAGACGACTATGCTGTTATGGAGCAAGTAGCGCGCTTTTTCCAACATCAGCTGCGCCAAAACGGCAACAGCAAAAAAGCCATCGAATATCTAAAAAACCGTGGGCTTAGTGGCGACATCGTCAAGCAGTGGGAAATTGGCTACGCCCCTGATAGCTGGGATGCGTTGTTAAACACTTTTGGCAAAGACCCACAGCGCATCAAGCAGCTGGTCGATTTAAAGCTAGTCAATAAAAACGACCAGGGGCGCACCTACGACTTCTTCCGCGACCGCATTATGTTTCCCATCAGGGACAAACGGGGGCGGGTTGTAGGGTTTGGTGGCCGTGTATTAGATGACGGTGGACCAAAGTATTTAAACTCGCCAGAAACCCGCATATTCCACAAAGGTAGCGAGCTATTTGGATTTTACTCAGCTCGCCAGAACAACCGTACCTTAGATACGGTTGTAATTGTAGAAGGCTACATGGACGTAGTGGCGCTAAGTCAGTTTGACATTAACATTGCCACGGCCGCGCTAGGCACGGCGACGACGCCTGAACACATTCAAATGTTGGTTCGTGCTACTTCGCATATCGTGTGTTGCTACGACGGTGACAGGGCCGGTCGAGAGGCTGCATGGCGGGCATTAGAGAACGCCTTACCGGCATTAAAAGACGGCGTGCGTATTTCGTTTTTATTCTTACCCGATGGCGAAGACCCCGATACTATGGTCCGCCAAGTGGGTAAAGAAGCGTTTATGGAAATGCTTGATAGTGCTATGCCGCTGTCTCGCTTTTTCTTCGAAAACTTATTAAAGACCCATAACGTTGGGACCCCTGAAGGTAAAATTGCCTTAAAAAAAGCGGCCATGCCGCTTATCGAAAGCACCTTGGGTGAAGATCAAAAGCAAATGCTCTTAGAAGAACTTGCAAAGCACACCGGCGAGTTTGACCGTTTTAAGCTTCAGCAGGACATAACAAAAGCCAACCAGGGGTCGAAGCAAGCCTATTCACCTAGTCGTAATCAAGTTAACAAACCCAAGCTTTCTCCACTGCGTATGCTAATTCGCTTGTTACTTGATAAGCCTGAACTGGCATCAATGTGTGAAGACGTTCAAATTGATATTTTTGCCGGCAGCAAAGCCGCTGGCATGGATTTACTACGCGACGTACACCGCTATTGTTTAGCTAACCCTAAGGCTAAAACTGCGCAGCTTGTTGAAAATTTCCGCGACCATCCCCATTCTTCTACTATCGCGAAATTATTGTTACAAGAGCACTTAGTTAAAGACGAGGATGCTGAGCGCGTATACAACGACAGCTTCGCTCGCTTACTGGACGGGCATTTCGATAGCCGTATTGAAACCTTAATTTCACGCTCGCGGGTTCAGCCGCTTACTCAAGCGGAAAAACAGGAATTGAACCTGCTTATGAGGGAAAGACAGAAGAGTTAGCCTAGTTAGCAAAAATTCTTATGCGAATTTTATGACCGCTGGGTTAACCTGATGTGCTGTGTATTTTTCTGTTCGCCCTATCACCCAACTTTTTACCTAGTAAAGGTTACCCGCGGTTTTGTGTAGAGCGAACATGAAATTACTGGCTAAAAAATCGGCCGTCAATCTGGTAAAACCACCGGTTAATCTGCTATACTGGCTAATTCGCTGCAGACATGTTTAAACATGCTTCACCCTTTAGAGTGAACAAAAATGCAGCAACACGAGTAGCAAAGATATAGCCGAATATAACGGGCAGAACCGAACCCGAGCAGATGTGCATCGTAAAAGTATTGGTTTACACCAACGTGGCATCGAGCATTAACGGCCTTGATACAAATGCAGTACTACAGCAGATCAGGGAACATACCTAGGTGTATGTTGTCTTTTCTATTGCAAACTAATTGAATGTGAGAAGTGTAGGGTATATGGCGCAAAGCAAGCAGTCTCAGATTAAACTCCTGATTGCAAAAGGTAAAGAGCAAGGTTACTTAACCTTTGCAGAAGTTAACGACCACCTGCCGCAAGATATTGTCGATTCTGATCAAATCGAAGACATAATCCGCATGATTAACGACATGGGAATTCAAGTTTCTGAATCAGCTCCTGATGCAGATGAACTTCTCATGCAAGAAGCGAATGCTGACGAAGATGCCGCGGAAGCGGCGGCGCAAGCACTGGCTACCGTAGAAAGTGAAATTGGCCGTACAACTGACCCAGTTCGCATGTATATGCGTGAAATGGGTACTGTTGAACTTCTTACTCGTGAAGGCGAAATTGAAATCGCTAAGCGAATTGAAGACGGTATAAACCAAGTACAGTGTTCGGTTGCTGAATACCCAGAAGCGATCACTTACCTGTTAGATCAGTGGGACCTTTACGAAGCCGAAGAAATTCGCCTAAGCGATATTATCTCGGGCTTTGTTGATCCTAACGATGATCAAGATCTCGCACCAACAGCAACCCACGTGGGCTCTGAGTTATCTGAAGAAGAATTAGATGACGAAGATGGCGACGATGATGAAGATGAAGACGAAGAAGAAGACGATAGCGGCGTAGACCCAGAGCTAGCGCGCGAGCGCTTCTCAGAGCTTCGTGAGCAGTACATCAAAACTCGTGAAGTTATCGAGAAGAAAGGCCGCTCTCACGCCGATTCCCGTACCCAAATCAACGCTTTAAGCGACGTTTTCAAAGAGTTCCGCTTAGTTCCTAAGCAGTTCGACCGCATGGTTAAGAACATGCGTGCGATGATGGACAAGGTGCGTATCCAAGAACGTCTTGTTATGAAGTTCTGCGTTGTTAATGCAAAAATGCCTAAGAAAGACTTTATCAAAGCATTTGCGGGCAATGAAACCTCTACTGCATGGTTGCATGAAGCTGTTAAATCAGGTGCGCCTTATGCCGCTGATCTTGCAGTTAACCAAGAAGAGATTGAACGCTGCATTAGTAAGATGAACCAAGTAGAGCAAGAAACTGGCTTGGTTATCGCAGATATTAAAGACATTAACCGTCGTATGTCGATTGGTGAAGCGAAAGCCCGTCGCGCGAAAAAAGAAATGGTTGAAGCCAACCTTCGTCTTGTAATCTCAATTGCGAAGAAGTACACCAACCGCGGTCTGCAGTTCCTTGACCTTATTCAAGAGGGTAACATTGGCCTAATGAAGGCGGTGGACAAGTTTGAATATCGTCGTGGTTATAAGTTCTCGACTTATGCAACATGGTGGATTCGTCAGGCTATTACTCGCTCGATTGCAGACCAGGCGCGCACAATTCGTATTCCTGTGCACATGATTGAGACGATTAACAAGCTAAACCGTATCTCTCGTCAGATGCTTCAGGAAATGGGTCGTGAGCCTACACCTGAAGAGTTGTCCGAGCGCATGCTGATGCCTGAAGACAAAATTCGTAAGGTACTTAAGATTGCTAAAGAGCCAATTTCGATGGAAACCCCTATCGGTGATGATGAAGATTCACATCTTGGCGACTTTATCGAGGATAGCACTATTATTCAGCCCCTCGATTCAGCAACTGGCGGTAGCTTAAAAGGCGCAACACAAGAAGTTTTGGCAGGTCTAACAGCCCGTGAAGCAAAAGTACTGCGTATGCGTTTCGGTATCGATATGAATACCGACCACACGCTTGAGGAAGTAGGCAAACAGTTTGACGTTACCCGTGAGCGTATTCGTCAGATTGAAGCTAAAGCACTTCGCAAGCTTCGCCACCCTAGCCGTTCTGAGCAGCTACGCAGTTTCTTAGACGAATAGGTTAAGGCTTAACTTTATTTGTAAAAATCCCCAGCTTGCTGGGGATTTTTTTATGCGCTTTCTGTTTATGCCTGTCGATAGTCACTGTCGTATATTTACTAAAACCACCAAACTCTGCCCACAAAAAAGCCCCCTTGCGGAGGCTTGTTACGCATGTAACAGTCTAAGCTAATATCACGCTAAAGCGCAGCTAACGCCCAACTAATCACTTCTAGGGGCCTTTAGCCTTATACTCTGAACTGCTTAGCAATAGACTCTAAATGTTGTGCCAAATCGGCAAGCTCATTACACATTGTGCCTAACTCAACAGAGCGACTAGAGGTCTGTTCTGTGCGCTGGTGAATCTCATCGACATGGCGAACTATGTCTACCGCTACCGTACGCTGGTCTTCTGTGTTGTGCGCTATCTGCTCGTTCATTTGATTAATGCGACCGATAGTACTGGTAATGGTTTCAAGACTGCTTCCGGCTTTGTTAGCAGTTTCTACACTGCTAGATGCCTGCTCGGTTCCACGTGCCATCACTTCAACCGCAGAGTGCGCTGCGCTTTGAAGCTGCTCGATAGTACTTTGAATTTCTTCTGTAGATTGCTGTGTACGCGATGCCAGTGTTCTTACTTCATCTGCCACTACCGCAAAGCCACGGCCCTGTTCGCCTGCTCGCGCTGCTTCTATCGCCGCATTCAGTGCCAGTAAGTTAGTTTGTTCAGCAATGCCTTTAATGACATCAAGTACCGAGCCTACTTTGTTTGAATCAGACTCTAAACGCGCTATCACGTCTGCCGTCTCACGCACGTTCTCTGCAAGCTGCTGGATGCTCGTTACCGTCTGCTGAACAATTTGACGGCCTTCACTGGCGGCGCTGGTTGCTTCGTTGGCATCACTTGCTGCCTGGGCAGCACTGTGTGCTACACCGTCTACTGAGCCACTCATTGTATCCACAGCACTTTTCGCATTAGTCGCAGATTGCTGTTGAACATTAATGGTACGTTGGGTTTCTTCCGTTACCCCGCGTAAATTTTGTGCCAAATTAGAAAGCGGTAAGCTTGCTTCTACCACATCGCGGACAACCCCTTGAAGCTTGTCCATGAACTGGTTAAACCAATACACCAGTTCGCCAATTTCGTCTTCGCTTTTCGTTTCAATGCGTACGGTTAAATCGCCATTCTCTTGGGCAATATCTTTAAGTGAGCGCACCACGTCGTCGATACTCTGCTTAATTCCACGCACAATAGGCACGGCGGTAGCAAACAAAAGTATGGTAACAACGATAGCTAAAATAACGCCTGTACTAATGAGGGAAGTGTTTGCTCTGTCGGTATTTTCAAAGGCTTCTTCAAACGCGGCCTGCTGCGCATCTCTGAATGTAGACATGGCGGCAATAGCATCGTCATAAGAGCTATTCATTTGCGATGAAAGTTCACCTAAGCGACTGAAGTCAGCGGTACCATCAACCATCGATTGAGACACGTCAAACGCCACTTTAAAGTAATCATCAAACCCTGCCGAAATTTTAGCTATTTCGGTGCGAAACTCTGGACTAATAGACTCTATTTGGTTGAGCCCAGCTTTCACTTCTTTCGCCAGGTTCTGCGCCATGATGAGCGTATCTTGGTCACCGGTTGTAACCGCACTAGATAAGGTATCGCGCACCTTCTGCATATCGACAAGGGTAGATGCCGATTGTTGTAACGCTGGGAACTGGACTTGTTGAACTTTCTCTAAGGTTGCGCCGTTATTTAACGCGGTGTATACAGTAATAAGTAAGTAGATAACAAAGCTTATCGCTGCGATCCCCGGTATGAGAAATATCTTACTCGCAATAGACATTTTTTTTAAAAAGTTCATTCGCTGTCCCACTGTTATTATATTCACGCAATAGCTACCTGTTTTAATAGGAATAACTATCTTATTCTAATTTATCTACTTAATAGCGAAAATCTTTAATAAAATTTGGCCTCGCACTATCACGCGAGGCCATAGTAGACACTTAGAACGTGTAATTAACGCCAACTTTTAGCAAAGTAGCATCGTTTAGGTCATTCAAATCGTCTGAGTACCAAGTTACGTCTGTTTTAAGCGCGAAACCGGGTTCAACGTCGTAGCGCAGGCCTACAGTAACGGCAGAAACATCAAGCTCTTGCTGAGCAGCAATACCTGCAGCACCCTGATAGATTGCAGACCAAGTCGCATCGGTTACCGCGTCACCCGTTGCAATCTGTGGTGGTAATGATGCAACTAGGCCTAGCTGGGTCCCATTGTCCGCTTCTTCTACTTCGTACGTAATGTGAGGTGTGAACTTACCGAAACGCATACCGGCTGTTACATACCATGCTTTATTATCAGCAATGATAGAGCCGTCCACTTCTGTTTGCGTAAATTCAGCGCCTACGAACCAGTCATACTTATCAATATCAACCGCTACTTCAAAGAAGGTACCTGTATCGTCATTCACACTAAAACCTTCAGCAACTTCAGATGCGTTAGGAATAGCGGCGCCAAATGCCGATATACCGTCTACAAACCCATCGAATTCCGCATTCGCAGCACTTGTTTTACCGCGTGCTAGCAAAGTACGCGCACTAAACCAGTCGCGTGTAGCTTCAAATGAAACCGCCACTACGTTTTTAAGTTCTAGTGCAGCAGGTGTGCCTGAAATAGTGGTATCGGTTTCAACTCGGCCCATAGTAAGCTGCGCACCGTACTCCCAGTCACCAGAGTAATTCATGTAATCAACGCGAACACCGTCAATGTTGTTGAAATCTATACCATAGATTGAATCTGGTGGTGTTAACCAGTGGTAAGAATAACCAATATCTAGCGATGCTGAGTATTTGAAAAGCGGCATACGCAGGCGACCAGCACTAATATTAACGTTATTGTTCAACATATAAGTCATGTAAGCCCACTCGAAATCAGCGTCATAGTCTTCACTACCACGACCGACTAACTGCGCTGTAGCAGATAACTTATCGCTAACATCGCCGCGAACTTGCAAGCCAAAAACGCTGGCAGGGTCGAAATTGAAGTCACTGTCATAGCCGTATACTGATTCATCGTCGTCTAGCGTCATTCCAGCAATAAGGTTAGCAAAGCCGTTAATTTGAATTTCAGCCATTGCCGGGGTAGCTAACAAGCCAGCCATTGATAAGATTGCAAGTTTGGTTTTCATGCGTGTTCCTTAAATTCTTTATATAAACGGGAGTTAAAAGGTGGCGACAACGCGCACGCTGTCGTTCACTGAGCCAGCGTCAACGTAGCCAATAGCGCCAGGATTAGCTGCTACTGCAGAAACCACTTCAGCGTCGCTCGCTAATGCCTTAGGCGGTTGCCCCTTACCCGTAAATACTAGTTTTGACCAAAACGCAGTAAGCTGAGCTGCTGTTTTGTTCAATACTTTGCCGTTAAATTCGTCAGTTGCAGCTTGGCCTTCTGCCAAAGCCACTGGCTCAGCGTTTGTACCGCTAGGGAAAGCTTTTGCTTTATTTAAGAAAATTCGGCTAATGCTATCTTTGTCTAGGGTATCGCCATTACTGGGATGCACGATCACTGCTACATCAGCGAACGCTACGTTACAGCATAGGCCAGCTGCAAGTATCCATTTTTTCATCATTTGTCCTCTAGAATCTGTTGAAGTATCTGCTCATCGTTTTCTACTTTCTTTTTAAGGCCGCGTGAAGCGACGTTTGAGTATTTGAACGACATAGGCCAAACAGGTGCTTGTGTACTAACAATTGCAACGGTGTAAGTATTAATCACAACTTCAATATTCGCCAATTTGAGCTTGAAATATTTATCTTATATAAATTAATAGCTTATATAGGGTAGTGGAATTGACGCGAAGTGTAGAGGAAGTGAGAAGTTAAACAACTATACCATTGTCTAATGCATACTCGTAAAACTTATAACGTTTCATAAGAAACAGTGATGGAAAAGTAATAAACATAAATATCTAAGAAAATTCAGCTACTTGATAGCTTAACAAGTTGATTACAATGTAATAACCAACCATATTTAGGTATATTAAAACATACCCTAGCTTACCGTGATAAGTTGAAATGTTGCCCAATAACGGGGAAATACGCAGGGCTTACGCCCTGCAAAAAACTTAATCTTCCCCTTTTTTATACGGGATCGTTTTTTCTAATCGTTCTATTTCATTGGTTCGCTTAAGCGGCGATCCTGTGTTGCGCGCCAGCCAGCTGTAGGCCGTAGGAACAACAAACAACGTCATAAAGGCCGACACTAAGACACCTGAAAAAACTGACCATACCAATTACCATACGACTTTCAGCGCCGGGGCCTGAGGCAAGCACCAGAGGCAAAGCGCTAAAAACAGTGGTAAAACCGGTCATGACAATAGGTCGCAAACGCTGGGCGGCAGCCCGTTTTAGTGCATGTTCGAATTCCATGCCGGCGTCCCGCAGCTGATTTGCAAACTCAACAATGAGTATGCCGTTTTTAGCCGCCAAGCCAATTAGCATTACAAGCCCAATTTGACTGTAGATATTAATCGTCATGCCGCTGAAAAACAGCCCAATATAAGCCCCCACTAAGGCTAGCGGTACCGTTAGCATGATCACTAACGGATGTACCCAACTCTCGAACTGAGCAGCTAATATGAGATAGGTAACGGCAAGCGCCAGCATGAATACATAAATAAATGAATTCCCTGCCTCTTGGTAAAGCTGAGATTCGCCTTTGTAGTCAATCGACACATTATCTGGCAATTCGGTAGCGACAATGTTTTCAAGATAGGCTAGTGCCTCACCTAATGTGTATCCCTCTGCCAAGTTTGCTGAAATAGTGACTGCCCGCATTCTATTGTAGCGATTAAGCCTTGAGGATGTGGCCTGCTCTTCAAACGTTAGCAAGTTATCCATCGGAATTAATTCACCGGTTCTTGCTGAGCGTACATACAAGTTTTCTATACTATTAGGGCTTCTGAAATCTTCTTCTATGCCTTCTAAAATTACATCGTACTCCTCTCCCCTATCAAGGAAAGTAGACACGCGGCGCTGCCCTAACATCACTTCTAATGTGCCGCCAATATCGCTAATAGACACGCCAAGATCTGCAGCCCTATCGCGGTTAATATTCACCAGCAGTTGAGGAGAGGTTTCTTTATAATCAGAATCTATGCGAACCAAGCCAGGGTTTTGCGCTGCCTTCTCAAGCACTATATCTCGCCATTCAACCAGGTTTTCATAGGTATCGCCCTGTAATACGAACTGTACTGGACGGCCTAAACCTCCCCCTGAAATCCCACTTCGCATGATTGCGAAGGCGCGTACATCAGGCACAGAATTTAGTTTAGCGCTAATTTCATCCATGAGAGAAAACGTACTAAAGTCGCGTTCGTCCCAATCTGCGGAGCCAACTATGGCAATACCCGCATTGCCCCCGAAACCAGGGGTGCGAACTAACAGGCGGTTTATCTTTCCGTTTTCTCGGTAAGGCATTAATATGCTTTCAATCTTCTCCAGGTTTTTGGCGTTACTTTCAAAGCTTGCCCCTTCCTGTGCATTCATCAAGATAAAGAAATTGCCCCTGTCTTCTTTAGGCACAAATTCACTGGGCACTTTCTCAGATAGCTGCACCAGCGCAACAACCGCAATCACCAACAAAAGCAGCATTAAAATAGGCTGGTGTAAGGTTTTACCCAGCGCAGTGAAATAGCCATTTTCCAACTGCGAGAAGCGCTTATCCATCCAGCTTCCAAAGCCTGAAGAGCGAGTGCGCTTTTTAAGGATCTTCGATGCCATCATGGGCGAGAGTGTAAGGGCAGTAAAGCTTGAAAATGCCACAGCCGCCGCAATGGCTAGGGCAAATTCGGTAAATAGCCTGCCTATGTTACCTTCTAAAAATACTAAAGGTACGAACACTGAAATCAGTACAAGAGTGGTAGCAATAACCGCAAAACCCACTTCTTTAGCGCCGCGATACGCTGCCAAAATAGGCGGCTCGCCCATTTCGATGCGTCGGTAAATGTTCTCTAGTACTACGATAGCATCATCAACCACCAGTCCAATCGCGAGCACCATAGCAAGTAGAGTAAGTAGGTTGATAGAGAACCCCAGCGCATACATCACGATAAACGCCGCAATGATGGAAACGGGTACCGTTACGGCGGGAATTAACGTAGCGCGAATATTACCTAAGAATAGATAGATAACGATAACCACCATTAACATGGCAATACCTAAGGTTTCGTACACTTCGTCAATGGATGCTTCGATGAACACAGACGAATCGTAGCTTGGCACAATAAAAATATTATCGGGAAGCGTGGCTTCTATTTTGGCTATTTGCGCTTTTGCCGCTCGCGCTACATCAAGGGTATTAGCTTTAGACTGCTTAATAATACCCAGCCCTATCATATTCACACCATCGCCGCGAAACTCGGTTTCATCATCTTCAGCGGTTAACTCAACGTGGGCAATTTCACCAAGGCGAACCAAGTAACCGTTATCGCCTACCGCCACGGTAAGGGCTGAAAAATCATCAGGAGAAAGAAAAGTTCTTGCCACCCGCACTTCAAAGTTTCTGTCAGTACTTTCCACCTCTCCTGCCGGCAACTCTACGTTTTCTGCACGAATAACTTGTTCAACATCACTTACCGTAATACCGCGCGCCGCCATTGCGTTACGGTCTAGAAATACCTTCATGGCATAGCGTCTACCACCACCAATTTGCACGCGAGCAACGCCGTCTACAATTGATAACCTGTCCACTAACACGCGCTCGGCGTAATCGGTTAGCTCCATTGTATTTAAGTTGGTGCTGCGAAGGTTGTACCACACCACCGCACTTTCATCAGAGTTAGCTTTTGATACTTCAGGTGGATCGGCCTGATCCGGTAAGTTGTTCAATGCCCGGCTAACGCGTTCGCGTACATCATTGGCTGCCGCGTCTATGTCTCTTGAAAGCTTGAACTCAATGGTAATGTCTGAGCGGCCATTTCGAGACGTAGACGTGACATTTTTAATGCCTTCAATGCCCGAAATTCTGTCTTCCAACAGCTGCGTAATACGGGTTTCAACAATATTGGCCGACGCCCCTGTATAGGTTGTACTTACAGAAACGATAGGAGGGTCTATGTCTGGGTATTCTCGCAGACTCAACATGGAAAAAGCGACAACACCAAAGATAATGAGCAGCAAGTTTATAACGGTTGCGAAAACCGGGCGCTTTACAGATACATCTGACAATAACATGCGTAAGCTCCCTAGCGGTTTAATACATTAACCGGCGACTGGTCGCGAACGCGAAGCGTACCTTCGGTTATCACTTCGTCCCCTGCGCTTAAGCCACTTACTATTTGTACCAGGCCGGGACGGCGCTCCCCTATTTCGACTTCGGTTTGGTGCGCTACATCGTCCTTTACTACATAAACGAATTGCTTGTCTTGAACGGGTACCAGTGCTTTTTCTGGCAGTACCAAGGTATTTAACACCCGCTTTTCTACTACTACGGTTAACAACATGCCAGGGCGCAAGCGCTTATCTTGGTTATCTAGCGTCGCCCTAACTCGAATAGAGCGGCTAATAGGGTCAAGTCGTGTATCGATATTCGTGATCTTTCCCGAAAAGCTTTCACCGGGGTAGGCTACCGACGAAGCGGTGATCGTCTGCCCTTTTGCCACACTAGCCAAGTGGTTTTCAGACACACTAAAGTCGACCTTTATTACGCTAATATCATCTAAAGAAGTGATGGTATTGCCTGGCTGCACCAGTGAGCCAACACTGATCTCGCGGTTACCTAACAGCCCACTAAACGGCGCGCGAATTTGCAAATCATTAAGCTGAGCCTGCGCGATATCTAGTTGTGCTTCAAGCGCTTTCACGCGGGCCTGTTGCTCATCGAGTAATTGTTCGGAAGTGGCGTTAGACTGGCGCAAGTCCGCTATACGGGTGAACTGACGTTTAGCCTCTTCAATGTTTGCTTTTAACTCTTCGACTCGAGCGCGCTCCTCGGTATTGTTAAGCTGAACCAGCAGCGCTCCTTTTTTCACTTCATCGCCATCTTCAAAATGAAGTGCCTTTACTGTATCGGTAACTTGAGCAGTGATATTGACCGACTCATTGGCAATTGCTGTGCCTAGCGATTCGATGGTAATAGGAAATGCCTGAGAGGAAACCATCGCGGTATTGACTGGCGTAGCCCTAGGACCACCTTTATTCGCACTCTGCTCTTCGGGCATATTCAAGTACACCACTATACCAGCAAGCAAAACCACACCAATTAACAAGGGCGATAAAGAAAATCGTGAAGACATAACCTTTCCTATAGGTAAAAAGTACCCACTGAATATCCGTGTTCGGTACGGGATCAATGGGTGTACGAGCACACTATAATGGCTTATTAACGCGGCGGCTTATTAGACATAGTAAGCACAGCCTAACCTTACATTGGTGTACTGCGTCATTATTGTTTTATTTTAATTTTGTTTTTGCGTAGAGTCTGTCTCTAATGTTGCATTACTTATACAACTTTCATTAACAGCCTTAGAGTATTTTACCCAATTCGATGCCTATCTTATTTCGCTTATCAGCTATATTCGCTGTTTTAACGCTTTTCGCATGCACTCATCCATCGCCTGATCCGCCCATATGTCGTGTTTCAAATTCTCTAGTGCAGGTGCAACAGAATATAGACCAGCAAGCACAGGCTTCTCCTATCGCTGCCGCATGTCTAATTAAAGCCAACTCAAAAGTATTGCTGGTTGAACATCGGTTATCAGGGAAATTTGATTTTCCCGGTGGTGGGCGTGGTGAAGGGGAATCCCTCGCCTGTACCGCACACAGAGAAACATGGGAAGAAACGGGCTTTAACGTTGAAGTATCCCAATACCTGTTAACAACCAAAAATGGGTTAGTTTTATTTGGGTGCCAATTAGATGCCGGCCTAGAGAGCTTACCAGACAAGTTTGAAGCACCTCGTTGGGCGCAAGTAGAAATTACGGGGTTAGCAAAAATAGACCCCTTTGTTATTGACCAAAACGCCATGCGCTTTGCGGATGATCTTATTCCCTTGCGCGATGGCTATACCCAATTCGTTATAAACCAGCCCTGACAAAGCATTGTTCATTGCGATGGGTATTGGTAAATTGTCTCCACACAAAAAATAGGAGAGATGTCTTGTTTTCACTGCCAACCTTAAGCCTTAAAGGCAAAGTATCAGATAAAGAGTGGCAAACTCGTGTAGACCTCGCCGCCTGCTACCACCTAGTGGCAGATATGCGTTGGGGCGACCTTATTTACACCCATATCTCAGCTAAAGTGCCAGGTACCGACCATTACTTGGTGAATGCATTTGGCCTAACCTTTGACGAAGTTACTGCGTCTAATTTAGTTAAAGTCGATTTAGCAGGCAATATTCTGGATGACACGCCTTACGGCATTAACCCAGCGGGCTTCACTATTCACAGCGCCATCCATGAAGTGCGCCACGACGCTCAATGTGTAATTCACTTACACACGTTAGCGACTATCTCAGTGGCATCTGTGAAAGGAGGGTTAAAGCCCTGGAGTCAATACTCTATGTTCTCTTTGCCTTCGCTGTCTTATCACAGTTACGAGGGGCTGGCGGTTGACGATAGCGAGAAAAAGCGCCTGCAGGATGACTTAGGCGATACGAATCACATGCTTCTGCCCAATCATGGCGGATTAACATTAGGCCCAAGTGTTGGTGATGCATTTATGCGCTTTTACGATTTACAGCGAGCCTGTGAAATTCAGCTAGCCTTGATGCAGTCTAACGAAGAGGTCATAGAAATACCGCAAACCATCATTGATGGCATTTACGCGCAGGCTAATGTGGTTCACAGCGGCGAAACCGGCGGACAAAAAGCGTGGCCTGCCATGTTGCGCAAAGCCTACAAGTTAGATCCGAGCTTTTGCGAATAAACGCCGCTCGCTTGTCGGAACACCCATAGCTGCGCCACGCCGCGCCAACTAATTTTCAACCGGAATTGTTTTAATACTATGAAAGTCACCAAAGTAGAAATATTTGATATTGAATGCCCTAAACGCCCACAGTGGAACCCTGTTTTCGTACGGGTTTACACCGATGAAGGTATAACTGGCGTAGGCGAAGCAGGTCTTGCTTACGATTGGGGGCACAGTGCAGCCGCCCATATGATTAAAGAGATTGCCGAGGCGATGCTCATTGGCTTTAATCCGTTCCATACCGAGCTATTGTGGTCGAGAATGCTTCGCGAAGGCTTTTGGGGGCTTGGAGGCGGCCCGGTGATTTACGCGGCGATGAGTGCTATCGACACGGCACTTTGGGATATTAAAGGTAAAGCGCTAGGGCTCCCTGTGTATGAATTACTAGGTGGTAAAACAAACGGAAAACTGCGTAGTTACGCCAGCCAGCTTCAGTTCGATTGGGATAAAGAAGTCACTAAGCTTAACGACCCTGCTGACTACGCTCGCGCGACGGAAAAAGCTCTTAAAGACGGCTATGACGCTGTTAAAGTAGACCCTATCGTTTATGACAAAGACGGCAATACCCATTTCGATAGAACCAAGCTATTTACAAAACCTGAGCTGAGACTATTTAAAGCAAGGCTTCAGGCTATAAGAGACACCATGGGCGAAGATGGCGACATTATTTTTGAATGCCACAGCTTGTTAGGCGCATCCACCGCTATTCAGCTGGGTGACATTGTTGAAGAAATTGGCTGCCTATATTACGAAGAGCCCGTGAACTACCTTAACTCGAAGCTTCACGACAAAGTGGCGAAAAACGTGAACGTGCCTATCGCTGGCGGTGAGCGCTTGTATCATCGCTGGGATGTACGCCCTTACCTTGAAGACCAGTCTATTGATGTGCTTCAGCCGGATATTGGTTTATGCGGCGGTTTCACCGAAGCGAAAAAAGTGTGTGACTATGCGGATATTTATGATGTCCGTGTCCAGGCTCACGTGTGTGGCGGGCCGGTAGCTACGGCCGCAAGCCTTCATTTAGAAACGGCAATTCCAAACTTCTTAATTCACGAACACCACACTTACGCGATTAAAGACTGGAACCGAGAGTTATGTATTCAAGACCCTCAGCCAGTAAACGGTTTTATAGAGGCGCCTGACACACCGGGAATTGGTATCGACCTTAATGACGAGGTAGTTTATCGCTCGCCTTACATGACGGTAACCGCACTGAAATAAGTGTTACCTTTAATAGCTAAGCGAGGCCGTACCATTGCTTAGCGTTTAATGAAAATAGCGCCGCCTTTTGATGTTCACAAAGCGGCGCTGTCATATTAAGAAAGCCTTGCCACAGTGCTTCATAGGGCATGCGCCACTGACAAAGTGGATAGTTGCTTGCAAACATTAACTGCGCCACGCCTACCGTATTAACTAGCGAATTAAAAAGAGGTTGGGCACGCCGCCACTGCCAGTTGCGGTTTTGCATTTCTAGCCCAGAGAACTTAAATATTACCTGCTTGGTTTCACTTAAGTGGTGAATATTCTGCTGCCAATGCTTAAATGCCAAGCTATTGAGTTCAACAGGCGCCACTGCGCTATGGTTAATGGCTACCCGTAACCTAGGGTAGGTTTCAAGTATGGCAAGTAGCGCTTTTACAGCGCCCCTACCGGCCAAGTTAAACTGAGCTTCAAAGCTTAACCCTTGGGCAGCCATATACCCTAACCCCCACTTTACCTTTGGTGAGGTCAAAAGCGCGTGGGCGTTTTCGTCTAATATATGGCGAAGGCCGCAAACCGAACCGTAGTTTTTCAACGTATCAATGAGGCTGCCAGCGCGCATAGAGGTTAAATCTATACTCGCAATAGAACGAAAAGGCAGTGAGCAATGGCGCATTAGAAAATCGATTTCTCGCCAAGGGCGTTCGTTGTCAAACCCCGCTTCAATGTGAACAAACCCTGTAAGCTTGCCCTTTGAAGCGCGACGTAAATGATGCTCGTAAGTGCTTTTTGCGATGACATCTTTATCTGGCCAAAACGGCGGGTTGTTCGGCTTTAACCAGTGGTAATCGCCTTCTTGTAAACCAAATAAATGAACATGTGGGTCAATCCAAGAATGTGTTGCAGCGCTCACGTTTACCTTACCTCTTGTTAGTTATTATTGCGCTGTGTAGCCGCCATCGACCGCGTACAAACTTCCTGTAATAAACGACGCTTTATCACTACACAAGAAATAGGTGAGCTCGGCCACATCTTCTGGCTGACCTAAGCGACCGATGGGCTGCGCAGCGGCTTCTTCTGCCACCACCTCGTTTTTATCAGCGCCAGAGCGTGATACATAGTTATCGATAGCATTGTGAAAAAGGGGGGGCGTTTCAATTGTGCCGGGGCAAACCGCGTTCGCTCGAATATTAAAGCTCGCATAATCCAGTGCTGTAGTTTTAGCTATCGACGCGAGTGCTGACTTTGTTAACCCATAGGCAAATGAATTACGCTTTCCAACAAAAGATTGATCGGACCCCATTACCACAATGGCACCGTTTCGCTGGTCTTTCATGGTAGGTAAACAAGACTTAATAGCGGCGTAGGCGCCTTTCACATTAAGATTGAGTACCTTATCAAGCAAGGCTTCGTCAGTATCTTCGATAGTGGCAGAAACGTGCATTCCCGCATTGCACACTAGTGCGTCAATACGCTTATACGTTATCAAGACCTCGGCAATTGCCGCTTCCACGTTGCTAACCACGCTTACGTCGCAGGGCTTCCACGTTGTGTTAGGTAGCGCGTGTTCAAAGTCTCTGATATCAAGATTAATCACCTGGTAGCCATTTTCACTAAAAAGCTTACATACCGCATGCCCTATCCCCAAGCTTCCGCCTGTTACAATACACACAGGACGTGTGGCGTGTTTATACGTTCCATTATCAGTGCTCTCAACCGCGCTTGAAGTTACATCTTGTGATGACATGTCGTTGTGTACCACGCTCTTTTTGTTGCATTTAATAAAGTTCGCCTAAGCATGCCAGTGCCAATTAGAAATGCAAGCTAACTTAGCGCAAGCACGTATGCCCTCTTTATTCTCCCTGACACCTCTTACATTCACTGCTACAAACATAATACAAATTTATTATTAACTTTCCTTTAACGGGCTATTCCGACTACGCTTTTTGTGACTATAATAGGCAAAATTAAAACACTTGTTTGAAAAAGGAGTCATCCATGCCTCTGTACCATGCCCCAACAACTGATTTTCAGTTTTTATTAAAAGATTGGCTTGGACTTGATGCCCACTACCAAAAGCTTGGCATAGCCGATTTTGATAGCGAATTGGCGAATGAAATTATTGCTCAAGGTGCCAAGTTTGCATTAGATGTAGTTGCCCCTTTAAACCGTGAAGGCGATGAAGAAGGCTGTAAGTTAGAAGACGGGAAAGTAACCACGCCAAAAGGCTTCGCTGATGCCTATCAAGAATACGTAGCCAATGGCTGGAACGCCATGCTAGGGGTAGCCGAGTATGATGGCCAAGACCTACCTTACACGATGGCTGTGCCTGTTCACGAAATGCTAAATGCAGCAAACCTAAGCTGGCGTTTAACCACCATGCTTACAGAAAGCGCTACCCTTGCGGTAACCAAGCATGCTAGCAAAGAACTTAAAGATATTTATCTTGCCAAACTGATTAGCGGTGAATGGACAGGTACCATGAACCTTACCGAGCCTCATGCGGGAACCGATCTCAGTTTACTTAGTACCAAAGCTGAGCCACAAGGCGACGGCAGCTATATGATCACGGGTAACAAGATATTTATCACGGCTGGAGACCAAGACTGGAGCTCGAACGTTATTCACCTTGTGCTTGCCCGCCTTCCCGATGCGCCCAAAGGGGTAAAAGGAATAAGTCTTTTCTTAGTACCTAAGTTCCTGCCAGATGCGAACAATGAACCAGGTGAAGCAAACACCCTGTCCGTGGGCAGTATTGAACACAAAATGGGAATTAAAGCGAGCCCTACTTGCGTGATGAATTTTGACGGCGCTAAAGGTTACTTGGTGGGTGAAGAAAACCAAGGTCTAGCCTGTATGTTCACCATGATGAATGACGCGCGCTTCCAAGTGGGCCTTCAAGGTTTAGGGGCTGCAGAAGCGTCTTACCAGGGTGCCCTGACTTATGCACGTGAACGTGTGCAGTCTCGCGCGCCTCAAGGTATTCAAAATCCAGACGGCAAAGCTGACCCTATTGTCTTTCAACCTGACGTAGCTCGAATGCTGCTTACTCAAAAGTCTCTGATAGAAGGCTGCCGCGCCCTTTCGCTTTTTTATGCGAAGTTTATGGACGTTGAGAAGCTCGGTGAAGGGCAAGAAAAAGAAGATGCAGAGAAGATTCTGCAATTCTTAACGCCAATCTGTAAAGCCTTTATGACCGATATGGGCCTTGAAACCACAAGCTTAGGTGTTCAAGTGTTCGGTGGCCACGGCTTTATTCGCGAGTGGGGAATGGAGCAGCTTATGCGTGATGTGCGCATTGCTATGCTTTATGAAGGAACTAACGGCATTCAAGCGCTTGACCTAATAGGCCGAAAGCTAACCCGCGACGGTGGTCAAATGATGGAAGCGACCTATAAGGCATTCTCTGCTTTAGTTGGCGATATACAAGACAGCGAAGCGAAAAATCTTGCGCAAGGCATCCTTGATGATTGGCGCGCCTCTTCTGCTGATTGCTTAGGTATGGATGCGACTACGGCAGCTTCAGCAGCCTGCGATTATCTAGCTTACAGCGCGTATTCACTCATTGGCGTACTTTGGTACAGTATGGCTGACAAAGCTCAGCATGTCGGCAATGCAGTGCTCGCGGCATCGAAGATGAAAACTCGTGATTTCTACATGGAGAGAATTCTTGTACGTCGCGATGCTCACAAAGCCGCATATAAAGCAGGCCCAGAAAGTACCCTCGCCGTTTCAGGTAATGAGTTTGATTACCTTTAAAATATAACAGCTAAGCTCGGCTTATCTACTTCTGATAAGCCGAAGGCACAAAAAAGGTCACTTCATTGAAGTGACCTTTTTTATTGCCTTAAGTCTCTGCTTGCAATATGCTCTGCAGCTGCCCTAATTCGTTGCGGCAACTTGCGTAGAAAAAGTATCGGAAAACCAGTCATTCAACATGGCTTTCTCATAAGATAAGGACTCTGTTCGGTTGCGACGAATATTCGACTCCATAAAATCCATATCTTTAAGCTTCACACCTTTTGCACTTAAAAATCACCTTGCCATCTTCGCTGGCTAACGTGTAGCTAAAGGTCATGCGCGGTATATCGATGCGTTTGATAATGCGAACGTCGCTTCCCGCACCTGAGCCAAAGCCGACAAACTGGCTCGGCCATACCTGTCCGGCAAGGTCTACATTAGTCACTGTCATAGAGAGCACTTGTGATTCCGGTAAGCTACTCGCTAGCTCTGCAATATGGGACTCAAGCTCTTCTAACGTGCGTTCGCGAAAACGTTTGCGCGATTCATTGGTTGGCCTTACATCGCTGTAAGATTCAGGCTCTTCCCACGTAATGTTGACTTCCGCTGCCTGGGAGGGAGCAAGAGCCGCTAGTAAACCTACTGCTGCGGCGCAACTCAAACAAGAAAAAGTACGTAGTTTATTCACTTTTATGCTCCTAAATTCAGTCGATTCGACCATAAGTTAGCAAGCTTTAAAAATAGTTTGTCCGAACTATAATCGCCCTGCGCACTACACACCTACAGAGTTAAACTTAGGTTAGTTTTGCTTGGCGACCTGCATAACCGGTGACTGCTTGATGATTAGGCAAAGTTGAGCGCGTTTAGTTCCCGTAAAATTTGGGTTTATGTCGTCATTTTCACAATAGGTAAGGTAGAAGCGCTTCACACTGGCACTGCTAACCGTTATTTGCTTCACGTAGGTTTGCTGATAGGGCTTCAGCGGGCTTAACTCAATATTAATTTTATCCTGCAGGCTTCCTAACTCTTTGCGTTCTGGCAAGGTAGAAAAAGCCACAAGCCAATCTGACACTGAGTGTTGGATATCCTCAAAGAGGTACTGAACAAACGGGGATCGCAGTACCAAAACCAGAACGATTATTTCAGCCGCGATAATAAAGAACCTTAACATAACTTCCCAGTTAACGTTGACGCACGTTTTAAACAAATAGCTTCAAGTTACACACAACTTAAAAACAGATCACCTAACTTCTTTTTGCCAAATTCCATTTTAGAGTAAGTCTAATGTACATGATTTAGACAGTATTTGACCATAATATTGTCGCCGATATTAATGGCTTACGGGTTTATCTGTAAATACGACAATCTATACTCATGTATAGTAGTACGCATCTAGAACGATTTTCACGAGCTGTATAAAAGTGTTTACGGTTAAACGAGAAATCAACGCGTTACGCTATGTCATTCGTGAAATTTCTAAACTTTCAGTATTGACTGAAAGTCCTAAAAGTTAGATCATACGCCCCATTATTGATCTATATTAAATACGATGTTGAGATCGCAGTTATACTGCGCAGGCAGTTCGCTACATCTACATAAGGTTAAGCTATGAATGAAAAAATACCGGTAAAGACCGTTACGCCGGTAAAAGTGCATAAGCCGAAAGGTAGTGCAGAGGGTAAGCGCCATGATTCACGCAGCCGTATTTATGTGCGCGCCGTTCAGGGGCCTCTTGAAACCTTCAGACGTTTCTTTGGCCTTTTCTTTTTGGCCTTGTTTGCCGTTATTCCATGGATTCAATACAACGGCCACCAGGCGGTTCTACTAGATATTGGTGAGCAGCGGTTTACTATTTTCTCGCTTACTTTGTGGCCTCAAGACCTTACTTTATTAGCCTATATATTCATTGTTTCGGCCTTTGCACTTTTCTTTGTGACAACCTTTGCAGGGAGAGTGTGGTGTGGCTTTATGTGCCCACAAACCACGTGGGTTTATATCTACACGTGGTTTGAAGAGAAATTCGAAGGCCCACGCAATAAGCGCATAGCGCTTGATGCGCGTAAAATGGACGTAGATAAATTTCTAAGGAAAACAGCCAAACACACAGCGTGGGTAATAGTTGCCTTGCTTACTGCCTTAACTTTTGTGGGTTACTTTACCCCCATTGGTGCCTTATTTATTGACTTTGCTACCTTTGACACAAGCTTTTGGGCGGGCTTTTCGGTTATTTTCTTTGCAGTCTGTACCTATGGTAACGCGGGTTATATGCGAGAAATCATGTGTACTCATATCTGCCCTTATGCCCGCTTCCAGTCAGCCATGTTCGACAAAGATACCTTCACTGTATCTTACGACGCAACTCGAGGTGAGCAGCGCGGGCCGCGCCCCCGGAAACTTAGTCACGAGCAGGTAAAAGAGAAAGGCTTAGGCGATTGCATTGATTGCAACCTGTGCGTACAAGTGTGCCCCACTGGCATTGATATTCGTAACGGCCTTCAATACGAGTGCATTAACTGTGGTGCCTGTGTCGATGCCTGTAACGGCGTTATGGATAAAATGGGTTACCCCAAAGGCCTGATTAGTTTTACGTCAGAAGAAGAACTGGCTGGCGGTAAAACGCACGTTTTACGCCCTAAGCTGATTGGCTATTTTGTAGTGCTTATCGTTATGACAGGCTTACTATTTGCCAACATTTGGACGCGAAGCCCCACCGAGGTGGACATTATTCGCGACAGAAACTCGCTATACCGTGAAACCAATGAAGGCCTGATAGAAAACGTATATACCATTAAGGTTTTAAATAAAACTCAGCAAACCCAAACCTACACTATTGCAGTGAAAGGGCTACCTGATTACGAATACATAGGTGAGCAAACGGTTACGGTTGTCGGTGGTACGGTTTACAGTACACCGATTTCAGTTGCAACCGACGCCTATAATCTGGAAGATACGGTTACCGATATTTTTATCAGTGTAACCACCACAATTGATGGAGAAACGGTTACGGTTGATGAACCAACGAAGTTCCTTTATCGATGACAGATTTTTCTTTCTCTGGGCTTAGCCCAGATACCATATTAGATGCCCTGGAAAGCCAGGGCATTTTTCTTCAAAGCGGCTTGTTAGCGCTTAACAGCTATGAAAACCGGGTTTACCAATTTCTTGCCGAAGATGGCAAGCGTTACGTTGCCAAGTTCTATCGCCCAGGCCGCTGGAGCGACACTCAAATCAGCGAAGAGCATGAGTTTGCTCAAGAACTTATAGAGAATGAAATTCCCTTGGCCGCGCCTACTGCCATAAACGGCAGTACGTTGCACCATCACAAAGTAGGTGAGACCGACTACCGCTTTGCGCTGTTTCCCTCTGTTGGCGGCAGACAATTTGAAAATGATAACCTTGACCAACTCGAGTGGATGGGCCGCTTTATAGGTCGCATTCATCGTGTCGCTCATTCCAAAGCATTTACTTCTCGCCCTTCCATTGATGTTGAAAGCTATCTCAACGAGCCAAAACAAGTGCTCGAGCAAAGTACTTTGCTACCTGATCATTTAAAAACCGCATTTTTTGCCATATTAAATCCCGTCATTTCTGCCACCAAAGAAGCGTATAAGCCCACCACTTCCATTCGCTTACACGGCGACTGTCACCCGGGTAATATTTTATGGCGAGACGGCCCGACATTTGTCGATCTTGACGACTGTCGTATGGGCCCAGCCATTCAGGATTTATGGATGATGCTAAGCGGCGACCGTCAACAGCAGCTTTTGCAGCTTGATACCTTAGTTGAAGCTTACGAGGAGTTTCACACCTTCGACACGTCGCAACTTCCGCTTATCGAGCCCCTTCGCGCCATGCGTATGGTGCACTATATGGCGTGGCTATCAAGACGCTGGGAAGACCCCGCGTTTCCCCGTGCGTTCCCTTGGTTTGCAGAAGATAAATATTGGGAAGGACAAATTCTTGCATTAAAAGAGCAGCTATCTGCGCTTCAAGAGCCTTCATTAAAATTGGGCTATTAGCCCATTTAACACGTGCTTTTTCACTACGCCTTTTCGCAGTGTATTAAAGACAACGAAAAGGCGTAAGGTATAAAAAACTGTATTCGCTATCAATTTTTAACTTCTATATAATCGCCCACGCGTAGGTGCCCTTGTTTATCAACCGATGACGACGATAACTAGGGTTAAACGGGAAATCAGTGGAAAACTGATGCTGCCCCCGCAACGGTAAACTCAACGCTATGTCGTTTTCTTTTCATACGCCACTGTCTTTTGTAAGTGAGCGCGCTTTTGCGCTAGCAAACACTATTAGATGGGAAGGCAAAAGAGCTATCACTTTAAATGTGACGGTGAGTAAGCCCGGATACCGGCCTGTGCCTCACGGTGTCGTTTGCTTGTAGCCTCAAAATTAGCAAATAGAACGCTTCCCTTAAACATGTGCTCGGGCGGAGTGCATCAAAGAAAATATAAAAAACCATGCATATATATTTTAATAAAGCAGCGCTAAGTGCTGCGGTTCTCTCGTGCTTAAGCACACCTGCTTACTCTCAAACGCTCAACCAAGATATTGAAACGCTTACCGTAACCGGAACGCGTTTGCCCATATCGTTAACGAAACTTCCCGGCTCTGTTTCAGTACTCACCGAAAGCGATATACAAGCTTCAGGTGCACTGCAACTAACCGATCTTATTCGCGGTTTGCCGGGCGTTAGCCTAGCTCAATCTGGTAGCCCAGGCGGCTTAACTGAAGTGCGCGTTCGCGGAAGCGAAACCAACCATTTACTTATTTTAATTGATGGCGTTGTATCTAACGATATAGGTCAAGGCAGCCTCGTTGACTTGGCCCACCTAACCAGTGCCAATGTGGTGCGTATTGAACTGCTTCGCGGCCCTCAAAGCGCCCGCTGGGGCAGTGGTGCAATTGGTGGCGTGCTGAGCATTACAACAAAGTCGGGCCAATTTGCAGCCAATGAGTCACACGTTGATTTCTCTGCAGCAGCAGGGACACAAGGCACGCTACAAGGCAGTATGAATGCCCGCTCTCAAAGCGATAATGTGGGTGTGTCTGCCTATGCTAGCTATATCCGTACCGATGGCGATAATGTTTCGCGCGTAGGCAATGAAGATGACGGTTACGATAACATGACCGCTGGTCTTAACCTTAACTACGCTGTGTCTAATGAGCATACGCTAATTGCTAATTTGCGTACCGTGCACTATGAAAACGACTACGACGGCACTGACTTTGCTGTTACCGGCTTACCAACTGACACCGATAATGTGACCGACGGCGCACAACTTAGCGCTAAATTACGCTGGGAGTTTGCCCCAAACAATACGCAATATCGTTCTGCATTATGTGCACACTACCGAAAAGACGAGAATGACAATACCGAATCAGGCGTTGACGCCGGCGGTACAACTGGGGAGCGTATTGAGTTAAATTGGACAAGCTTTTACACCATTAAAAAGTGGGATTTTGCTGGCGGCGTTGAATACCTACAGCGACTGTTCGACCAACGCGGCCCCATCAATTTTGGCGATCCTAATCAAAAGCAGCACGACAATACGTACAGCGTTTTTGCAGAATCTAACGGTCAATTAACCGAGTCTTTAACGGCTACGTTAAGCGCCCGTTATGACAACAACAGCGAGTTTGATAATGCACTTAGCTATCGCGGCGGGTTAAGCTGGCAATTAAATAACCACTACACGCTGTTTACCAGCTATGGAAGCGCGGTTAAAACGCCTACTTTTACAGAGCGCTTTGGCTTTTTCCCAGCCAGCTTCGTTGGCAACCCCAACCTAGAACCTGAAACTAGTGAAGAGTGGGAAGTAGGTGTTAAAGCTAATTGGAAGAAGGTTACGGGTCAGATTAGCGTCTATACTGCCGACTTAGAGGATGAGATAAACGGTTTCGTTTTCGTCACAGACGCTGGCGCATTTAGCGCCGACAACATTGACGGCGAAAGCGCTCGTGAAGGGGTAGACGTAGAGCTTAACTGGAACAGTGGCTATGGTGACATTACTGCTGCTTACAGCTATTTAGACGCAGAGCAAACAGATAATGGCGTTACCACCACAGAACTTCGCCGTGCGCGTCATCAAGGCTCACTCACCTATACCACAGACTTTGGAACAGATGCATTCAGCTTGTACACGAAGCTGGCTTATACGGGTAGCCACTATGATACCTTCTTCCCGCCGTTCCCTGAGCCATCGCAGACACTAGCGCTGTCGGCCTACACGCTGGCAACGGTCAACCTTAGTTATCAGATTGATGCTAAATGGCAGGTTTCACTAAAGGTCGATAATGCCTTTGATACCGACTATGAAGATATTGTGGGCTACGCCGGTCAAGAGCGCCGGGCGCTCCTGTCAGTTAACTACAGCATGTAGGAAACTCCACTTTTCCACAATCACAAAGGCTATATCCAGCGGTATAGCCTTTTATTTTTTGCTAGGCTAGATTGCGATTGAAAACACACAAGCCAAGCGCGATTGAAAACACGTAAGCCACGTGTCATGTTGCCACGTGAGTACCCAAAAAACCTCGATACCCGCCTTAATTCATCTTTTGTTCAGTTTGGTACTTTTACACTTACATCCTGTAAAACCTAACTCACACGTTGAAATCTGCGTTCGCACCGTACCGGTTATTACAAGAGTTTGTATGAAACGGCAGCCATTCGCGTGGCACGCTGGGCTTTGAATCTCGTTTTTTGGTGAGCT
Organism: Alteromonas infernus; assembly: GCF_902705815.1. Classification (NCBI taxonomy): domain Bacteria; kingdom Pseudomonadati; phylum Pseudomonadota; class Gammaproteobacteria; order Alteromonadales; family Alteromonadaceae; genus Alteromonas; species Alteromonas infernus. The sequence goes on along the minus strand of NZ_CACSIG010000017.1, from coordinate 108,156 downwards.
TATCGCGTATAAGGTTTTGAAGAACAACAGAACCTAGTTAAGCGAACAATGCTGTGATAATCTCATCACCGATAATATTTTTGAACATAGGATCATATTCCATGAAAAAGTTTGCAGTAATGTTTGTCATGGCAATGCTTTTGCCATTAACGGCCTGTGCACAAGAGCCAGCGTCTAAATGGAAAGAAGGTACGCACTACAAAGTACTTGATAAAGAAGCCACAGATAAGCCAGTAATTACTGAGTACTTCTCGTTTTGGTGCCCACACTGTTTCCAGTTTGAGCCTATCGTTGCGCAAATTAAAGAAAAGAAAAGCGACGGAACCAAGTTCAACAAAGTGCACGTAAACTTTATGCGTTTTACTGGCCCTGAAGTGCAGGACGATGCAACGAAAGCCATGCTTATTGCCCGCGCTATGAAGCAAGAAGATGCCATGAACAAAGCCATCTTTAACTACATTCACAAACAGCGCGCGTCAATTACCGGCCTAAAAGACCTTCGTAACATCTTCGTTGTAAATGGCGTAGACGGTGAAGAGTTTGATAAAATGGCAAAAAGTTTTGGCGTAAACAGCATGCTGCGTAAAAATCAGCAGCAGATTGACGAATACCGTGAGCACTTAACGGGTGTGCCAAGCTTCATCATTAACGGTAAATATCAGCCAACATTCACCGCTGACATGTCATTTGATGACATTGCTGATTTAATCGTGTGGCTATCAGAGCAAAAGTAATTACGCCATTCGTATCTACATCAATTAAACACATTATGGGCGCTTAAGCGCCCATTTTTATGTCTTGGAGAACCCAATGCACGCAGTAAGTGACTTTGCTGATTTCATATGTGAGCTAGACCATTTAAAAGCCGTTAAAAGGCAAATAACGCTACCTTGTGATAACTATCGCCAGGAAAACTCAGCCGAGCACAGTTGGCACGTGGCACTAATGGCAAACATGTTAAGCCAGTACGCCGCTAAGCCCATTGATGTCAGTCGGGTTATTCGCATGATCCTTATTCACGATATCGTTGAAATAGACGCCGGTGATATGTTCGCTTTCAATCACCAAGCCGACCACGATGAACAAGCAGAAAAAGAACTAGCAGCGGCTAAACGAATCTTTGGCTTGCTTCCAAGCCCACTAGATAGCGAAATGCTTTCCCTTTGGCTTGAATTTGAAGCAGCGGAAACCGCCGATGCTGAGTTTGCTAAAGCGATGGACCGTGTACTTCCCGTGTTTCAAAATATGAAAGACAATGGCGGTAGCTGGAAGCGGCATAATATTGCAAGAGAGAAAATAGAAAAGCGAAACGCGCATCTTAAAACCTGCGCCCCCGCCCTATGGGATTATGTTTTACAGCAGCTTGATATCGCGGTTGAAAACGGCTGGCTAAGCAATTAACAAGCAATGTTAATATCACTATAGCCAGCGTATTTATTCATGGTGTGGAGAGCTAACACAAACAGCGTTGTTAGCACGGGGGGATAATCTTAAAAACGTGTCCCCACCCACATCCAGAAGCGGTTCGCGTCTACTTTAATATCGCCTGCATCATAAGTACCGTACTTGATGCCAAAGTTATATTTACCTGCAAATTTCTTCGTATATTGAACATTAATTTCGCTACCTAAATCGTCTACCCCGTTGCTACTGTCATCGGCAGTGAAGTCGTGGTAGGCCAATAGCCACTTACCACCAGCAAGGCCACCTGATAGGGAAAACTTGAGGTCTTTTAGCCCCTGCGCAGGTGTACCTAGGAATTGATCGGTCCAACCATTGAATTTATGCAACGTGGCCAGCGGTGTCGAGAACCCATATTGGCCGTCATCTGAACCCAGAATCTCGTAATCAACTTTAGCCGTTACGCCAGAAAAGCTGGCAGCTAAATAGGCATTAAGATATGACGCATCAAAATCCGTCGCGGTTTCACCAGCGCCCGATTCACTTGACTGAGTGGCAAACTCAGCCCCATACGCCCAATTAACCTTTTCACCTTTCGTTTTCCCGTCGTAACTGACGCCATAAGTATCGAGTGCATTATCAGTATCACTATCGATTTCGAGTAAGTACGCATAACCCACGAACTTACCTATTTTAGAGGTGTAGGTGGCGTGTAAGATATGGTCTTTAGAGTCTAAATCTGCCGCTTCGGCAAAGATGCGATTGCGTTTGTAAAGGTAGCTGTAGAAAAGCGATAAATTCTCTGATGCAGCATACTTTGCACTCACTGCATCAAAGGTTTGGCGGTCTTGTCGCCAGCCAACGTGGCCCACAAAGCGATGGTCGTCTAAGGTAATAACTTGACGACCTACCTTTGCAGTGAAGTTATCCGCTTTATATTGAATAAACGCTTGGTCGACTTCAGTTGTTTCGGGGTCAGCAATAACCGAGTATTCGCCCACGTTAAAGCCCGTTGGGCCCACAGTAAATTCATCTTGGCCTAATACGATACGACTATCTTCAACCTCTGCGGTAAAGGAAAAGCCGTTAATGCTGCCCGAACTAAAGCCTAATCGCGTGCGCAGCGTTAATGCGCTGGCATCTTCTAGTGCATTATCTTGCTCTACAGACTCATAACGCAAGTTCAAATCGGCCCACGCAGTTGCGTCGCTTAGCGCAGTGTGAATATCATCGGCCATGGCGCTTGTACCTATCAGCGTAATGACAGAGGTAGCGAGTATTTTCATTCCAAAGTTTCGTGACGAGTTCATGTGTTTTACCTACCGGTTCTTTATTTTTGTTGGTCAGTACTTTCCCGCCCGACAGAAAACGCCGGGTGAAAAGCGATAGTTAAAATGCGTGGGCGGTAAGGTATACCGCCTTATTCAGATGCCGGCAGTGCTAGGCGGCATCTGATTTTTTAGCGTCTTTTTTTTCAGATGACACCTCATTGGATTTAATGTTTTTCTGTGAAGCAGAGTGATTAGCCCGTGAAGGCACGGTTTCTACTTTCTTCTGCTTATCGTAAAGGAAAGTCAGCACTTCATGTCGATAGTGGTTGTATTGCTTATTATCAGCGAGCGCTAACCTGTTTCGAGGACGAGGTAACTCAATATCTAGAATTTCACCTATCGTCGCCGCTGGCCCGTTATTCATCATAACAATACGATCAGACAGCAGTACCGCTTCATCTACATCATGGGTAATCATGATCACCGTATTGCCGAGGTCAGCGTGAATTTCCATAAGTGAATCTTGCAGGTGTGCGCGAGTGAGAGCATCAAGTGCGCCAAACGGTTCATCCATCAGCAATACTTTTGGCTCCATCGCTAACGCTCTGGCAATACCTACTCGCTGCTTCATTCCCCCAGATATCTCATTGGGAAGCTTGTCTAAGGCGTGGGTCATGTGTACAAGTTCTAAATTGTGCATGATCCAGTCGCGCATTTCGCCTTTGCTTTTACCTCGCATGGTAGATTTAACCGCAAGTTCTACGTTTTTATACACCGACAGCCAGGGTAATAAAGAGTGGTTTTGGAATACTACCGCACGCTCTGGGCCAGGTTGTTTAACTTCAGCGCCATCTAAAATTACACCGCCGGTAGTGGCTTGGTGTAGACCAGCCACGATATTAAGAACCGTTGACTTACCACAACCCGAGTGCCCGATTAATGAAACAAACTCACCTTTGGCAATTTTTAAATTCACGTCTTGTAGCGCGGTAAACGGGCCTTTAGGCGTAGGGAAATCGATACCTACCTGTTCTAACTCTAAGTGTTTAGTGTGCATAAATATCTCCTCAAAATTAGCGTAGTACACTCGACTTGTCCCAGCTTACAGCGCGCTGAATTGATAACATTAAGCGGTCTAATACAAAGCCTATTACGCCAATGGTCAGCACTGCCACCATAATTCTGGCTAACGATTCTGAACTGCCGTTTTGAAACTCATCCCATACAAACTTGCCTAACCCTGGGTTTTGAGCGAGCATTTCAGCGGCAATAAGCACCATCCAGCCAATGCCAAGGGACAGGCGAAGGCCAGTAAAGATCATAGGTATTGACGATGGCAGAACAATTTTAGTTAGGTGCGCTAAAGGCGTTAGTCGCAATACTTTACTCACGTTGATGAGGTCTTTATCAATGTTTGATACGCCTACCGCCGTGTTAATAAGCGTGGGCCACAAGCAACAAAGCGACACGGTAAAAGCCGAAGTGACGAAAGACTTTGAAAACGCGGGATCGTCGCTAACGTAAAGCGCACTCACTACCATAGTCACTAAGGGCAACCACGCTAATGGCGACACAGGTTTGAATAATTGAATTAAGGGGTTAATCGCCGTATAGGCAGACTTGCTCAACCCGCACAGTATTCCCACCGGTACCGCTACCACTGATGCAATAAAAAACGCCCACCATTACGGTGTATAGACTTGTCCATATTTGGTCAAAAAAGGTCGGCGCACCGGTAAAATCTCTTATTTTTGGCTCATAAGTGGGGTCTTGAGCTACGCGAGCTGCGTTTCTCGCCTCTTGACGTTCATAAAATGCCGCGGCCTTTTCACGCTGTGCAATATGTTCATCAATTAATGCCCCCGTCTGTTCAAAAACCTGTATCGGGCCAGGAAATTGCCCTAGCGAGGTATCAATACTTTTCGCGACGCCATTCCAAATAGCCAAAAACATTAGCAAACCGATAACAGGCAGCAACAAGGCAGGGGTGGATTGGTATAGCCGACTCGCCATTGAATTAGCATTAGACGGCGATGTTGGAAGACGAAGTATGGTAGTCATCTTGCTCATTGCTTGCTCCTGACATTGATTAAGCGCTGGTGCACTGTGTCTGCCCCGCTGCACCCAAAGGGAGCTTGCGGGGCGATTAAACTCGACACTTAAAGAACCGTGTCGCCTTTAAGGCCAATTTTAAATTGCTCTAAATAAGCATTTGGCTTGCTTCCATCAAAGGTGACGCCGTCAATAAATTCGCTTTGTGCAGGCTTGTAACCTGTTTCTGTCGAAAACTCTGGGAAGTCTGACGCCTTCGCTTTTCCTTCTGCGATAAGTGCTTTAGCGGCCTTAGCATACACTTCAGGCTTATACACCTTCTTCGCGGTTTCTTTGTACCAGCCGTCAGACTTTGCTTCAGATATTTGCCCCCAGCGACGCATTTGCGTGAGGTACCAAATCGCATCGCTGTAGTAAGGGTAGGTTGCGTTATAACGGAAGAATACGTTGAAGTCTGGCACATCGCGTTTATCGCCTTTTTCGTATTCAAACGTTCCGGTCATGCTGTTGGCAAGGACATCTTCATCCGCGCCTACATAGTTACTTTTCGCTAGAATTTTCACCGCTTCAGGACGATTCGCATTGTCGTTTTCATCAAGCCACATTGCTGCTCGAATAAGGGCTTTAACCACGCGAATATGCGTATTGGGGTACTTTTCAGCCCAACCTTGGCTAACGCCGAACACTTTCTCGGGGTTGTTTTTCCAAATCTCGTAGTCAGTGATAACCGGAACACCAATGCCTTTAAATACAGCCTGTTGGTTCCACGGCTCGCCTACGCAATATCCGTAAATCGTGCCCGCTTCCATGGTTGCTGGCATTTGAGGAGGAGGGGTTACAGAAAGCAATGCCTGTGCGTCTATTTGCCCCGCTGTATCACCTTTGTGTGGCGCGTAGTACCCCGGATGAATCCCCCCCGCGGCTAGCCAGTAACGAAGTTCATAGTTATGGGTAGAAACTGGAAAAACCATACCCATATTAAACGGCCTACCGGCGTTGCGGTATTCGTCAACAACAGGTTTCAGGTAGTCGGCTTTAATAGGATGTACTGGTTTGCCATTTTCCTGAGGGATATGGGCTTTCATTTTTTCCCAAACCTCATTGGATACCGTTATACCGTTACCGTTGAGATCCATACTGAAGGCCGTAACCACGTGAGACTCGGTACCAAAACCGATAGTCGCACCGAGCGGTTGCCCCGCGAGCATGTGCGCTCCGTCCAACTGCCCATCAATAACCCTATCTAGCAACACTTTCCAGTTTGCTTGTGCTTCAAGGGTAACGTAAAGCCCTTCTTCTTCGAAAAAGCCTTTCTCGTAGGCTACCGCTAGGGGTGCCATGTCAGTTAACTTGATAAAGCCAAACTTTAACTCTTCTTTTTCAGGCCAGCCCAACGCTGGCTCCTGTGCGGTAACAGAAGTGGAGAAGCTCGCTACGGAGACAGCGAGAGCAGCGCATACGCCAGCACTCGCCGTTCGCAAGCGTTTAAGTAGTGATGTTGTTTTTAACCCAGTCATACGTGTTCCTCGTAACCAAAAAAAAACCCACCAGCTATCGACGTAATACCGTCGAGCATGGTGGGCTTCGTTGCCGTGTTTGTAATATCGGAGTTCTTACAAACGCATCAAGTTGTTAATGGTAAGTCAGGAATTCCCGCTCACACACCTCATCTTTAAGGGAGGTTTATCAAAAGCTTTAGCTTATAAAACCACTCTGTTCTTATTATTATTCACTTGCCATAGTTACCGGAGATGATATCGCTTCCCTACCGTTCTCCGCTGAATCCTGTTTATTTACCCTATGGCAAATGTTGTGCATTCCACAATGTCGTTGCACTGTGTATGCAAACACTACTCTTTAATAGCAGCATCGTTATTGCACCAGATTAATAGCAGCCTTTGTGCCACAAATATAAACATCTGATTTATATGATATTTAGCAAAAAACAAGGAAGGACATTCAAGAATTACGGGGAGCTAAGTGCACCAAAAAAGGGGGTACTGTTCAACGGTGGTGCGTGTGATACGCGTCCACCGCTGAATCATGTGTTGGCCTTGTTAAAGGGAGACTACCTTACAAACGCTTAGTGAATTGGCCTATGGCGTTTACCACCTCGTTCGCGCCACTTTGTATTTCGCCCATCGCTTGACCAGACTGAGTTGAATACTCTAACGCTTCTCGGGCTTTTTCTTGCCCAGCTTCAATCAACTGCACTGCATTTTCAGTTAGCTTTCTATTTTCTACTACCACATTGACAATTTCTTCTGTAGCACTGCTTGTTCGCGAGGCAAGTTGCCTAACCTCATCAGCCACCACGGCAAACCCACGACCTTGGTCGCCGGCCCGTGCCGCTTCAATAGCGGCGTTTAATGCTAATAAGTTAGTCTGATCGGCAATACCGCTAATGCTTTTTACAAGGTCGGCGACTTTTTGTGATTGCTCGTCAAGATCCTTAATACCTGCGCTAGCATTACCCATTTGAGCGGTAAGTTCGTTCATCGCATTCACTGTGGAATCGAGTACTTCATTACCTTCGCGCGCCTGTTCACCTGTTTCCTGTGAAATATTAAAAGCGACATTCGCGGCTTCAGAAATAGCAAATTCGCGCTGCATTTGCTCTGTAATCACAGTGGCAAATTTCACCACTTTATACAGTTCTCCGTCTTCATTTCTAATTGGGTTGTATGACGCTTCTAACCACACTTCATTGCCAGCACTATCTATACGCTTGTAACGCCCCGATTCTAACTGTCCTTTTGCTAAACCCCGCCAAAACTGTTTATATTCCTCAGAATTTGCTTCTTCTTCGGTACAGAAGATGCGGTGATGCTTACCTTGAACTTGTTCTAAGGTATAGCCGGTCCCTTTTAAAAAGTTCTCGTTCGCCGTGATGATAGTGCCGTCTAATTTAAATTCGATAACAGCAGAAGAACGATGAAGCGCAGCAATCATGTCTCTCAATTCATTGCTGTGAGTGATATTTCGCGTTTGCTCTGCCATATAAAAGGCGATGTACTTCACATTTCCAAAGGCATCATCAATAGGCTGAATAACCCCCCTCACCCAAACCTCTTGGCCTTTAGCATCGAAAAAGCTTATCGCGCCATGCCAGTGGCGGTGAGTTTTGATGGCGCCAAGTAAATCCTGTGCAGCTGGCTTTCTTAACGCATTTTGACTCATTAGGCTGTCTAGACTCTTGCCTTCTAATTCGCTGAGTGAATAGCCAGTAGCTTGGGAATAGAGGTCATTCACTGCGCGAATTCGGCCTTCTGCACTTAATTCGACATACAACATTTCTTCCCGTAATTCTTCCTGAACGGTATGATATGCCTCGATTTCCTTTTCCAAACGTTGCTTCTCGGCTATCAACTCTTTATTTTTGAAAAACATTCTGCGCTCCTAATGGACCTCGTTTCACGCATTTTTAACGTCTGCATCTATTTACACTAAAGGCAAATCACCACTACAGGCATGCCCGTAGCATGCCTCGGTAAGCGCAGTCATTTTGAAACAATAGGCTAATTTTTTTTTGGTCTTGATTAAAGATAGCAGAGGATTTGAAGAGCATTAAAAATTTAAGAAAATAAAAAAGGCAGGGATTGTTTATCGCGCTCAGCCCAAAGCTGCCTTGCTTGGGTAAGGGCATCGGTAACGGCACAATTTTTAAGAAGTACTAGATAGCTAGCTAATGTACTTAGGATAGCCTGCTCACCATAAAGGCTATTTGCTTTACCTGCCCAGACGTCAAGCATGTCGTCAACCTTCATATCTTTGTCTTTGAGCGCCCATTTATCAGCGAGCACAGGCATTATAACTTCTTCGGTTTTCCCGTTTCGGGTAATAAAAAGCTCAGTTTCTCTTTCACCGTTAACTTCTGGATCACCTCCATCACCGCGAAAGCAGAGCGCATCAATCGAAGGATAGTTTTCGTTTACGCGGCAGTGTTTATGGTCAAGGTGCATGTGATAAACCCCTTGAACACAAAATTTGGCAGCTGTAGGGTTCAATAGTCTAGCGAGAGTATTAGCACACGATCGTAATCCAAAGACGTCTCGTAATTTAATAATAGTGTCCAAAGCGGGAAGAAGATAAGACAAATCAAGGTAAGTGACACCCTTTTCAGTCAACTGCTGTTTTGCCTGAGCAATACTATTAACTTCGGGTAAGCCAAGTTTGGGTAAAGCGATACTCGCGTAAAGGCGACCAGAACCTGGCTCGTGGGCACCGTGAAGCATAACTGAATACCCGTTTCTTGCCAATATGGCCACGGCCAATAAATACCAAGGTAGTTGACGGCGTTTACCTGCATAACACCCTATATCTAAGGTAGGCGTAAGTGTTTTCACCTCGGGCTCGATTAACTCTCTACAGGCATCGACAAAACCAATGACTTCTTCTGGGGTTTCTTCTCGCGTGCGCAGCAGCATGAGAAAAGCGCCGCGCTGATCGCCTGTCACTTCATTAGCCAACACCATTTTCATGGCATGGTAGGCCTCTTCTCGGGTTAGGCTGCGCCCCCCTTTCTGACCCTTACCAATTATTTTTATGTATTCGCTAAATGGTTGCTGCATGCTCGGATGAATGTAGTAGAAGTGTATTAACCTGTTGACGAGACTCTACCACTTTTCCAAATATAAGTAACGTCGGGCCCGTTAAATTCGCTGCGTTTACTTTACTATGTATATCAGCCAGCGTTCCTGTAATCATGCGCTGCCCAGGGGTGGTCGCATTTTCTATGGCTGCTACAGGCCATGCGAGTGGCACGTTGTGATTAACCAGCCCACGGCAAAGCCCTTCTAGGCGACTTAGCCCCATGTAAACCACCATGGTGTGTTTCAATACGCTTTGTGCCATTGACGCCATTTCTGGCCATTGGTCTGCATCTTTAAAGTGGGCCGTCATAAAGCTTACCGATTGGGCGCAGCGCCTGTCGGTAAGGGGTATTCCGGTATAGGCAGATACGCCCGATGCAGCGGTAATACCAGGCACGATAGCGAAAGGAATTTCCGCTTTGGTTAATGCATCAGTTTCTTCGCAGGTTCTTGCAAATAGCGCTGGGTCGCCCCCTTTTAAACGCACGACGGTGCGCCCCATGCCTGCGAGTTCAACTACGCGCTTACAAATAGCATCTTGGGTGAAGCTGTGCTTTTTACAGCGTTTACCCACATATTCTTTCGCCACTGCTTGAGGGATTAACGCCAGTATATCTTCGCTCACTAAGGCATCGAACAGCACTATGTCTGCCTGTTGTAAGAGGCGAAGCGCCTTTAATGTAAGTAACTCGGCATCTCCTGGGCCTGCGCCTACAATAAATACTTGGCCGCGCTTTTCAGCGTTACACTGAGAAGGCGTTGAAAATTTGCTCAAAAAACGCGACGCCGTCGAATTGTTCTTGGTTATGTGCTGGGTATTGCGTTTAGCTACGCTAAGGTTGGCTCCGCGGGCTTTAAAAAAGGTGCGTAAAAAAGGTAACGACCAGCTAGATGCTAATGACATGAATAAACGCTCCTAAATAATTTGAATGTAGATAACTTAAGCACCTATCAATGTGTGCTGATTAATTCGTTGTGATAGTGCAGGCTTACACGAGCCACAGTTCGTACCGCATTTTAGCTTTTTGCCAAGTTCCGTTACCGAGGAGCAACCGCCTTCTATAGCGTCACTAATTGTTTTCTCGCGCACCTCGAAGCAACTACACACTACATCGCCATTTAAAAACGCCTCGTCTACTTGAGTGCGTAATAACTTGCGCTGGGTTTCAAGGCTAATAGAGGTATTCAGCAGACTGGCAACCCAAGCATTAGGCACTGACCATCCAACGTTAGCGTCTACTGCGGCTTCCTGCTCTGGCTCATCACCTAAAAACGCCGCAAAGCAAAGCTTATCGTCTACAAGGGCTATACATACTGAGTAGGTGTGATGATGAAACTGCAATAACACAGTGTTTTGTGGTAAAAGAGGTAACACGTCTTGTGTGAATGCTCGGCGGCCCTTGTTCGATGCAATATTAAATACCGTTGACGCATCACCAGACAGGTTTGTATTCGCTGGCAATACTGCACCTTCAATGGGTGTTTTCGTCCAATAGTCGCAAGCATGCTGCAGCGCGACTTCATCGAGAAAGTTAAATTCACCGAGCTGCGCATTTTGCGCCATTGATGCAACGAAAACTTTGCCGTAGGTGGTAAAGCGTACAGTTTCTATAGCAACGGCTGCGTGCTTTAACTCGGGCTGACCTGAAATAGGGTCTACCGCACTGGCGTAAAGTGCCCCCAACTTGCAGTGTGAGCCGTACTGCGCAGACCAATGGATAGGAATGAAGACTTCTCCTTTACGCATGTCTTCATCGATTTTAACGGGGTAGATAACCGGTGCATCTACACATGCCGCACTATGCAAAGCCACGTAGTCTTTATTCCTCGCGCCTAGCGTTTTAGCATCATGAGGGCTTACATGCACGCTGGCATTAGGCGTATGGGCTAGCAACTTTGCTGCTTTGCCGGTACGAGTCATGGTATGCCATTGATCTCTGGCGCGCCCGCTGTTTACCACAAACGGGAACAGCTTCGACGTTTGTTGCTGTGGTGCTTTAAATACAACAGGAATAAGCTTGGCTTTACCGTTAGGCGTAGAGAACTGTTTATCGGCAAAGGGTCGCTTGCTGTTAAGCCCTTGCATACCTTGCAACTCATCAGATGTTGTAAATGGCCACTGTAAAGGCGACATGGCATCATATTGCGCCTGAGTAATATTTTGTAAAGGCGATAGGTCCAGCTGGCGTTGCCCATTATTTTGATAACCGGTTAACCCTGCGTATTCGCAAAAAATTTGCGATGGATGGGTAAAATTAAATGCCTCAGCAAAGCCCATTTTAGCCGCTACGTCACACATAATTTGCCAATCGTGTTTTGCACAGCCTGGCGGAGGCAAGATACCCCGCTGACGTGATATACGGCGCTCTGAATTGGTCACCGTTCCATCCTTTTCAGACCATCCCGTTGCCGGAAGGGCAATGTGGGCGTATTTCAATGTGTCGTTAGATTCAACGATGTCAGACACCACCACCATGTCGCACTTTGATAGTGCGCGCTCGACTTGACCGCGGTTGGGCATACTTACTACAGGGTTAGTGCCCATTATCCAAACGAATTTTACTTCCCCCCTTTCAATGGCGTTAAAGAGGTCAACAGCTTTAAGCCCCTGCCCTTTAGGCATAACTGGCGCGTTCCAATACGTTTTTACTGCGTTGATATGCTCAGGGTTTTCAAGGTCCATATGTGCGGCAAGCATATTTGCTAACCCGCCTACTTCACGGCCTCCCATGGCATTCGGCTGGCCCGTAATTGAGAAAGGCCCGCAGCCTTCTTTTGCAATTAAATCGGTGGCTAAATGGCAGTTTATAATGGCTTGCGCTTTATCTACGCCTGCTGACGATTGGTTCACCCCCATTGAATAGAAGGTAATAGCCCGAGTCGCTTCACAAAAAATCTCATAAAAGGTTTTCACGCTGCTAGCGTCGACATCGCAAATCTTGGCGACTTCGCTAAGCGTCGACGCGCTCGCACTTTCTAAGGCTTCATCTAAACCGTCGGCAAACCTTCCAACGCTTGCCTTGTCTATCCTTTCCTGCTTATTAGCAAAGCGTAGCAGGCCATTAAAGAGTGCCACATCACTGCCGGGTTTTATTGCTAGGTGAAGGTCGGCAATGGTACAGGTTTCGGTTTTGCGTGGGTCTATGACCACCACCTTCATGTGCGGGTTTTTAAGCTTTGCACTTTGAATACGCTGAAAGAGTACAGGATGTGCCCACGCCGTGTTACTCCCTGTTATAACAAGTAAGTCAGTGCTTTCTAAATCTGCGTAATCGCATGGCACCACGTCTTCGCCAAATGCACGCTTGTAGGCAGCCACGGCTGACGACATGCAAAGGCGTGAGTTAGTATCAATATTGGCACTGCCGATGTAGCCTTTCATTAATTTGTTGGCAATGTAATAGTCTTCGGTCAGTAGTTGACCTGACACGTAAAAAGCAACGGCATCCGCGCCATACTGCGCAATAGTAGAGGCGATCTTATCCGCAATCACATCGGTGGCCGTGTCCCAATCCACCGATTTACCTGCCATGGTTGGGTGAAGCAAACGCCCATTAAGGCCGTTCGTTTCAAGCAGGTTTGTTCCTTTAACGCACAATCTACCAAAATTGGCGGGATGCTCGGGCGTGCCCTTAACAGTGTCCAGGGTTACGGCACGCTTACTTGCGTTGCAACTGATATCTACGCCACAACCCACGCCGCAATAAGGGCATGTTGTTTGTCTTAACTGTTCAGACATAATATCGGGTTGTGGAGTAGCCATATTCATATCATTACCTTTTTCGTTTTCTCTGCTTTGTCAACGCCTTCTGTGTGCAGCGTACCGCTTAAATGCCAATGAAAACCTTTTCACCTTCTACTTTTACTGGGTAAGTGGTAACCAATATATCATCGTGTTCCTTACATAGCCCGCTTTCTAAAAAGTAATGCTCCTTGTATAAAGGAGACGCAACTACCGGGGCGCCGCCAATTGACCCCAAAAGCCCGCGATATAGCACGTTGGCCTTGCCAATGGGGTCGTAATTACTTATCGCAAAAACCTGGGTTTCCCCTTTGATACATAAACAAAAAATCGCGATTTGCCGAGACTCTACCAGGGCGCAAACGCCGCTATTTTTTACTAAGTCCCGTGTTTCGCACACTAGGTGCCATTGCTGAATATCTTGTCCTGAAGCTAAAAGATTTGGCGCTGCTGACATCAAATGTTCCTCCTAAGCTCTTTAATAACTAAATCGCTATACCATAGCGACTGGAATAAACTGGTCTTTCCCTGCCACTTTTTCAGCTTCTGTTGCAGGGCGAACCTGGCCGCGCTCTGAAACAAACTGAATATTGGTATCGCCTGCATTACTGTTTACAAACTGACGGAAACGCTTGCGCGCTTCAGGGTCTTCGATAGTGGTTTTCCACTCACATTGATACGCGTCAACCACGGTATCCATTTGCGCTTCTAGCTCGTCGTTAATGCCCAAGGCGTCGTTTATCACCACATCTTGAAGATAAGCTAAGCCGCCTTCTAGGTTATCCATCCACACTGAAGTACGCTGTAGGCGATCGGCAGTCTTCACATAGAACATCAACACGCGGTCGATATATTTGATAAGGGTTTCGGTATCTAAGTCGGTGGCAAACAAGTCGGCATGGCGGGGCTTCATACCGCCGTTACCGCATACATACAAGTTCCAGCCCTGCTCAGTGGCAATAACACCAATGTCTTTACTTTGGGCCTCAGCACATTCACGGGTACAGCCTGATACAGCAAATTTGATTTTGTGCGGTGCACGTAAGCCTTTATAGCGATTTTCTAAATCGATAGCGGTACCAACTGAGTCTTGTACGCCATAGCGACACCAAGTACTACCCACGCACGACTTTACAGTGCGCAGCGCTTTCGCATACGCATGACCGGTTTCAAATCCCCCCGCTACTAGCTTCTCCCAGATGTCAGGAAGGTGTTCAACACGCGCGCCGAATAAATCGATTCGCTGCCCACCGGTTATTTTGGTGTACAGGTTGTACTCTTTCGCCACTTCACCTAACAAAATCAATTTCTCTGGCGTGATTTCTCCGCCCGGAACCCGTGGCACAACGGAATAAGTCCCGTCTTTTTGCATGTTGCCAAGGTAGATATCGTTAGTATCTTGTAACGGTAGGTGGGCCGATTTTAGAATGTAGTCGTTATAAACTGATGCCAAAATAGAGCCCACTGCGGGCTTACAAATCTCGCAACCTAAACCTTCACCACGCTGCTCTAGCAGGTCATCAAACGTGCGAATATCGTTTACTTTTACAATGTGAAAGAGCTCTTGACGTGTATAGTTAAAGTGCTCACAAATGGCTTTTGAAACTTCAACGCCGCGTTTTTCAAGCTCGCTGTCCACCACGTTTTTAAGTAGCGCTGCACAGCCACCACAGCCTGTACTGGCTTTGGTTTCACCTTTCACATCCGCTACGCTACAGCAGCCACCTTCAATGGCTGAAACAATATCGCCTTTTGTTACATTCAAGCAGGAACAAATAGACGCGGTGTCGGGTAACGCATCGGCGCCAAGAGCAGGAGCGGCATCCGACGACGGAAGAATAAGGCTTTCAGGATGCTCAGGAAGGTCGATAGCATTAAGCGCATACTGCAATAACGTATCGTAATCGCTTGTGTCACCTACCAGTACCGCGCCCAGCACTTTCTTTTGTTTACTATCAACAACAAGCTTTTTGTAAACGCCTTCAGGCTGGTTTAAGTAGGTATAACTTAATGCCCCTTCTGTACGTTCGTGCGCATCACCAATGGAGCCTACCTCAACCCCCATAAGCTTCAACTTGGTGCTCATATCCGCACCTGAAAACTCAGCATCACCACCGGTTAGATGATTTACCGCAGTGCGAGCCATAGTATAGCCGGGGGCAACAAGGCCAAAAATTTTGTTGTTCCATAGCGCGCACTCGCCTACGGCATATATGTTCGGATCAGACGTCACGCAATGGTTATCAATAACAATACCGCCGCGCTCGCCAAGTTTTAGTGCTGACTTCCTACCAAGCTGATCCGAAGGGCGAATACCCGCGGAAAAAAGGATCATGTCGGTTTCAAGTTCGGTGCCATCGGCGAACACCATTTTATAGCGACAGGTATTTCCCGCTTCAATGCTTTGTGTCGCTTTTTGGGTGTGAACAGTCACGCCCAAATCTTCAATTTTATCTTTAAGGACTTTACCACCGGCTTGGTCAAGCTGAACCGCCATTAGCTGTGGCGCGAACTCGACGACATGAGTATCAAGGCCGGCTTGCTTAAGTGCGTTCGCCGCTTCTAAGCCTAACAGGCCGCCGCCGACAACCACCCCTACGCTACTTACCGCCGCCGAGGCCTCAATGGCAAGTAAGTCATCGATGGTACGGTAGACCAAACAGTGCTCTTGCTCGTTACCGGGAATAGGCGGCACGAAAGGATATGAGCCGGTAGCAAGCACAAGTTTATCGTAACTAAATACCTGCCCCTCTGACGTCGTCACTTTTTTGTTGTCACGGTCTATATCGGTCACCAACGCATTGGTCACTACACTTACGCCCCACTGGGCATACTGTGCTGGGGTGGTAAGCGCTAAATCATCAGCACTTGCGCCACTAAAAAACGAAGATAAGTAAACGCGGTCGTACGCGAGGCGAGACTCGCCGCATAAGACGGTTATTTCTACATTGGCGTCGCTTTGATGAAGCTGCTCAACAAAATGGTGCCCCACCATGCCGTTGCCTACGACGACAATTTGCGTTTTTGAGTCCAATGAAGTCATGGTATTCCCCTTTTTTCGGGACAAAAAAAAGCCCGCTTCAACTTTCGTTGATGCGGGCTTCGTTGCCTATTTTGCTAGTACTGACACTTAGGTTCAGCATATTCTAGCTAACACATTTTACGGAGTGTTATAAATCACACAATTTTCAGCGATTGACACAAATCACTAAAACACACTTTACGTTTAATACTATCCAAATTCAGTGCCAACCGTGTAACACACTGTTTTTATTAGACTTAAGATAAAAAAGGCAATATTTTTATTTCTAAGCTGCACCAAACAAACGCAAACCTGTGTTCACTTGGTGCATTGCTTAATGTTAAAGATTTACGCCAGTTTGTCTGTCGCTACGCGATAGCGAGGGTCTTCTACCACGTTTATCTCAACAAACTTGTCTGCCTTGCGAAGTAGTGAACGACACTCATCGCTAATGTGGCGAATGTGCAGCTTCTTACCTTGCTCTTCATACTTGTCAGCAAGGGTGTCCAGCGCATCAATACCTGACGAATCCCAAATGCGAGAATCTTTAAAATCAATAACGATATCGTTAGGATCGTTGGCAATATCAAACAAATCTTTAAAGTGAGATACCGAACCAAAGAACAGTGGGCCGTCTAGCTCATACACTTTCCAGCCGTCGTTATCGATATGCGATTTCGCTTCAATATGACGGGCGTGTTTCCATGCAAACACCAGCGCGGAAACGATAACCCCTACCACAACCGCAATAGCAAGGTCAGCAATAACCGTAACGCCGGTGACCAGGAATAATACAAAGGCATCTTCTTTGTTAACGCCGCGAACAATTCTAAATGACGCCCATTCAAAAGTAGCGATTACTACCACAAACATAACCCCAACAAGGGCGGCTAGCGGGATCATTTCAATAAGCGGTGCGGCGAATAAAATAAAGCCCAACAGTACTAACGCCGCGGTGATGCCTGACAGGCGACCACGACCACCAGAGTTAATATTAATCATGCTTTGACCAATCATGGCGCAACCGCCCATACCGCCGAAGAAACCGTTAACGGTATTCGCAACACCTTGGCCCACGCATTCTTTGTTACCGCGACCACGGGTATCGGTCATTTCATCAATCAAAGAAAGCGTGAGTAGCGATTCAATAAGCCCTACTAAGCAAAGGATCACAGACGTAGGTAGAACAATCATCACGGTTTCCCAAGTAAAGGGCACCATAGGAATAGCAAAGCTTGGCAATTCGCCGGCTAGCGTAGCGGCATCGCGCTGGTCTGCTGGCAGCAGGTCACGAACAAAGTCGATAACCGTACGGGCTTCTAGGTCAAGACCGTGCACTAATGCCGTTACCGTAACAATGGCTACAAGTGAAGCAGGTACAGCTTTAGTTAGCTTAGGAAGCAAGTAAATAATGGCCATGGTTAACGCCACAAGCCCTAGCATCCAATATAGCAGCGTACCTTCCATCCACTGAAGTTCACCTGCCGCATTGGTCACTTTAAATTGACCTAGCTGGGCCAAGAAAATAACGATGGCCAAACCGTTTACGAAGCCCAGCATTACTGGGTATGGCACCAGTCGAATAAACTTGCCGAGCTTGAATATACCGCACATTATTTGCAGCAAACCGGCCAAGATAACCGCAGCGAACAAGTACTGTACGCCGTGCTGGGCAACCAGTGCCACCATCACCACGGCCATAGCGCCGGTAGCGCCAGAAATCATACCCGGGCGACCGCCAATAGCAGAAGTGATCAAGCCCATCATGAAAGCCGCATAAAGACCAATCATTGGTTCTACGCCGGCTACAAATGCAAATGCTACGGCCTCAGGTACCAAGGCAAGCGCCACGGTAATACCCGATAGCACGTCGTTTTTAACGTTGCTGTCTTTACTGGTAATTAAATCGAACATGTTCTCTCAGAAGCTAAGATGTTAAACACAACAACCCACCGTGGCGTAAACCGCTAGATTGAGCAGCACACCATGCAAGTAGGAGAATTTTTCGGCGATTCTATCACCATTAGGGCTTAAAATCTTTTAATAGATTGTTACTAAGACAAACCTTAATCCGTAAAGTCTTTCCGCTTTCCGCCACCAGTTTGTTGCTGCCCAAATTTTTTATGTTGATAGAACCCTGTTTTTGAGCGTTTTCATATCGCTTAATTTTCTCGCCTTTGCTGACAAATGACGCCGTCCATGGCATCGTATTACGGTATTTTATTCATGTTGTCCGTCAGCGCTCACGGTTGGAACTAAGTCGAGCATGGTGATGAGACATCGCTTTAAGGCTAGTGCCTTATTCAACGAGGAGTTAAAGTGGTACCTTATATTCTTACTATTTTGTGCGTGTTGGTGGCAGGCGCTATTCATTGGATGTCACCAAAGGCTTATTGGAAAGCGACCATTATGTCGACCGCCGTTATTTTATTGTTTTCCGTTGCCGCCCTGTTTATCTTCCAAGCGTCGGGCATGCTAGTGAGCGAGCACACCGGAGAAAACGCTGACTTCTCAGGGCAAATGCTTACTATCACAACCATGATTGCGTTCTTTGGCTTTCTCATTTCCTTATTTGTAGGGTGGTTTCTTCGGGTAGTAAGAAACTAAGAGACAACCACATTAAGAAAAATCCCAAAGTTTCAGCGTTTTGCTGTGTTGTACGTATAAACAGCCCCGAAAACGCCAACACCAGGTTGCACCAATTTGGCGCAACCTTTCACTTCTCGCTACACAAATAAGGCAACAGCCACACCCTCGCCCCCTTTATGTCGAACCATGGTCAAACCCTTCGTGGCTCCCAGCCCTTTATTCTTATTGGCGCTGAAAGAACTTAACGCCACTGAACCTTCATGGTATCCCTGCATTATAAACAGGGCATAAGTGTTGCTTGGCTTAACGCGTTATCTCTATTTTTAGCTAAAGTAGTTTCCTTATGCTTCATGAATCCGAACCGACCATTACACTGTGTAGCGACGCGACTAAGCGCTTTTTACTTGCAGCTAAACACGCTGAGATTACGGTACTTGAACAGTTATCGAGTAACTGCCGCATTGTTATTGCAGTGCGAGAACTTATTCATGAACTTCAAAAGGAACGGGGTGCCAGCAATATCTTTCTCGCGTCAAACGCCGAGCGATACAGCTCAGAGCGGATGCAATATGTTGCTGCTAGTGAACACACAGAGTCAACGCTAAAAAGCCAGTTAAAATCCCTCTACCTGACTGATGAGATCACCACGGGCAACCCGCGTTTATTGAGTAGCATTACGCTTGCAATGCAGGCCACGGACTACCTACCTCGATTAAGAGAACAAGTGAGTAAGCAGAAGCTAACGCCACTGGAATCGACACGCGCGTACAGCCGTTTAGTCGCCAGTTTACTTACCGTTATTTTTGAAGCGGCGGATATTGCAAGCGACCCTACTATTACTAGATTGCTAGTGGCGTTATTCAACTTTATGCAGGCGAAGGAATACGCAGGGCAAGAACGGGCTTGGGGGGCGATTGGTTTTGCAGAAACCCATTTTGATGCGCGTTTATGCGAAAAGCTTGCTGCCCTTCAGCAAGCCCAAGAACATCACTTCAATATTTTCTGTGAGTTTAGCTGTAAAGCACACAAAGACGCCTTGGATACGTTAAATAAAAGCCCTGCCGCTATCGATATCGCGCAGCTTAGAAACATGATTGCGCAACTTGGTGACGGCAGCCCAATTGCTGGTGAGATATCAGAAGTTTGGTTTGATGTAGCGACACGTCGCATGGATGCCATGCAGGCCATTGAAGTCGCGCTCACGGAAGCCCTTTTGCATCAAGCCAATACTAAAGTGGCCGACGCAAAAAATGAAATGGCCAATCATCAACAGTTGCTTAAACGCTTCAACGATGAACACGCCACCGATGGCTCGCCACTCACCCTATTGTTCGACCCCAGCATGCCGGGCTTAGCGGAAGATAGTAAAGACGACGAGCTTAAAACGCTGCCACTTAATGAGCAAACCAAAACCTTATCTGCCCACCGCTCTTTTTATGATTTACTGCGTTCACAAGCACAACATATCGAAGACATGGGCCGCGAACTTGAAGAAGCCAAGCGGGCAATACAAGATCAAAAGCTGATAAGTCGAGCAAAACTGGTAGTAATGGAGCAGTTTGGCTTAAGTGAGAATAACGCCTACCGACGATTGCAAAAACAAGCCATGAGCGAAAATACCACCATAGCGGCCATTGCCGCTAAGATAGTTAGTATTGCTACAAAAAGTGCAGTGAGAAAGTAGCTTAAGCCCATTTTTGCTTTAGTGATTAGCCAAAATAGCTGAATATACATGCCATTTGCTGCACTTCTGTTGCTATAACACGACCTTCAACAAAGGCCAAACCTTACGCCAATTTTTAGACACAACGCGTTGCTCAAAAACATCAGGTCTAGGGTATTTGGGGTTAATACTTATCGTGCCGGCGAAGTTTGCTTCCAAGCCAAATGGCGCCAGTATATCTACATCGTCATTTGCTAAAAGGCGCACCGCTACACAGGTCTCCCGCTCTATCCAATATGAAATGGCCTCACTGCAGCTTTTATAGGGCGCGTGCCCGTGAGCCAAATGCATACGCGCTTGGTTTTTTACCTGCCAGTTGGCATTCGGCACAAAACGGGCAAGCTCATGTTCAAACGCTTTCTCCTGTGCCTTAGCTTCAGATAAGACGCCGGCCTGGACGCCTGGCTGAGAAAGCGATTCGATGGTGTTCTCAACGCTAACCTTGCTCTGCGGCACGGTAATTTCATCGCTAAAGTAAACCACATCAATATCATTAAGTGGCGTAGGTCTAGCCTTATTGTGTAAATCATCCCAAATGGCATTTCGCACAAACCCCGCACCCAAATAGCCTTGTGGTAAATTAAGTGCGCTTAGTGCGCGAAGGCAATCCATTCTGAAAGGGTCGCGGTGTATTATTTTACTAAGCGCCTGGTTTAGCACCACACTTAGCCTTCTTTTTTAATACGCAGCTTGCGTTTCCACTTTATTACGTAAAAACAAAACGACGCCATGCTGCCCCCTGCAAACCACCCCGCGATGATGTCACTAGGCCAATGCACACCCAACAAAACGCGGCTTAAGCCAATGCAAAACACCAAAAAAGCGGCGGTGAAGTAAATCCATGTCCGCACTGATGTGTTTTGTGTGAAGTATGTAAGCAAGTGCGCAATATAGAAATAAACCAACGTCGACAGCGTAGCGTGGGCCGAAGGAAAGCTTTGGGTATACACATCAACGTGTTGCATGGTTAATGACGGACGTGGCCTATCAATTCCCGCTTTAAGTAAAAAAGTCATCGCTATGCCTGCCGCTACCGCGAGAATAAAAGTCAGTGATTTTTTCTTTTCCCCCGCCAAGGCCAATGCCCCTGCTACCGCTGCAGCAACAAATATAAGCACGGTGTTACTGCCAAGGGCGGTAACATCTCTTAACACATCGTTCTTCCATCCATGTACATCGCCAAGCGCGCTCAGTGTCGTAAATAATGTATTGTCGAATGAGGTCATTACGCCCATATAAACAAATAACATCATAAGTAAAAAGCCGGTGCCCATTAGCAGTACTTGAATTGCTGGGGCTTTAATAATGTTCACGTAAGAGGCGAGCGCCCCATTGTTTTTTGTATCGCTGCTTTTCATTTATTTACTTCCATTTATTACGATAAAAAGCGTTACTTGTCGTGTTTACTGCCGCCTAAACAATTAGGAGAAGCCAAAGACTCTCCGCCACGGGCTTCCCACTCTGCGGGTGTATAAGTATGCAGTGCAAGAGCATGTACAGGCCCCTGTAACGCTTCTGCGGCAAGACCATTTATTTCTCTGTGACGAGCAATAAGGCGTTTGCCTTCGAACGCGTCGCTTACTACGGTTACTTTAAAGTGGCTCTGCGCGCCGTCGGGCACATTGTGCATGAAGCTCTCATCCACCACTTCGAGGTAGCTCGGGTTTAGTGCTGCTTTAATCGTTGATTCAAGAAACGTTTTTACTTGCATGGTTGGCTTACCTTGCTCTTTGAATAAGGTGTCGAAAAGTAAGATTAATTCTACCACCGATAGGCTTAGCCGTCTTCGCAATCCCGTGCACATAATGACTTTGCGTTGCCCCAGCCATAATCAACACACTACCGTGTTCGAGTATTTGGGTATATTTTTCTTTTGTTTCTTTGTGTTTTAAAACAAAAGGCCTAGCCTCACCTAGCGTTACCGAAGCAATCACTGGGTTCGTACCTAACTCTGGTTCATTATCAGAGTGAAAACTCATGCTATCTTGCCCGTCGCGATACCAGTTAGCGAGTACACTGTTAAATTTTGTACCGTAGTTGGGCGAGCATAACGCTTCACAACGGGCTTTAATTAACGCGAGGCTTGATGTCCATGGGTTAGGTGGCATAGTAAGGTTTGAATAGGTATAGGTGCACTCAGGGTCGCCATGCCAGCTTTGAAGACGGGGAATTTTCACCTGTTTACCAAACAACCGAAGAGTATCTTGTCTCCAGGGTAATTCGGTTTTTAGCCGTTCGAAGAAAGCGTCAGCATCATTCTTCGACAATGCGTTAGGAAAATACCGAACATCTGCCTCAGTCAGCGGAAGCTGGTAAGGCACACTTTCTTCATCAGGTGTCTCAAAGAGAGAAAATTGCATGTCTATTCGTTTAATTCCATTGTGGTAATTGTGAGGGGTTGCTCCCGCTTATTATACAAACTCCAATATTGGCCGCCGCGGTGATAATTTATTTTTCGCTATTTCTTAGCGTAGTCTTCATTACGGGCAGCGTGACATTGTGGTTTGATTTAGTGGCCAGTTAAATACTCGGTCTACAAAGCGGAATTAAAAAAGACGGCCAGGATATTTCATTATAAGGCGTTATTAAGTAGAGCCTTATTTTGGGTATGGTAAGATAGACAGTAAATCTCTAACCCAATGGCGCATTCGTCAATAACGAATGTCGTGAGCCTTTCCTTTGCAACAGACCCCAATGAATACAGAATTTATATTTGCCGACCGTCAACTCTCGCTTATTCGCTACCCTGAAAAGCACCAGCATGTGAGCCTTCAAGCATGGGACAGTGCTGATGAACTGGTGATAGAGCATCTAGAGTCTCTTTTGAGTGAGAATAAGCTGTCTATCGGCGATAATGAAAGTACGCCGTCGCTAATGATCTTTAACGACGATTTCGGCGCATTAGGCTGTTGGTTTTCACATTTAGCCCCTTATTGGGTATCCGATTCCTATATATCTTTGCGTTCGTTGCACGAGAATTTAAAAGCAAATTCCTTGCTAAGCGCTTCTGAAGGCTCGTGTACACAAGAACTAAAAACGTCACCGGTTAAAACATTAACCAGCGTTGAGAGCGCTAGTTTTAAGCCTGCATGTGCACCGGCCGTGGTAGTCATAAAAGTGCCTCGAGCGCTTGCTTTACTTGAACAACAGCTTATTGATTTACAAGCCTATATTACGCCTGAAACCCAGGTTATCGCGACGGGCAAGGTCAAGGCGATCACAAAATCGGTATTTAACCTTTTCGAAAAATACATTGGCCCGACGACGACATCTCTGGCGAAGAAAAAGTCACGACTTATTTTTGCCACGCCAAGAGACTCGTTAAAGCAGGCGACATCGCCCTATCCAACGCGGTGGCAGTGTAAAAGCACCATGGGCGCTGCGCTTATTATAGACAACCTTGCCAATACGTTTGCACGCCAGTCGCTAGATATCGGTGCACGCATTATGCTGGAGCACATGACGGTCAGTGCCAACGACGTAGTGGTAGACTTAGGGTGCGGCAACGGCGTACTGGGTGTTAACGCACTCTCTCTTGCCCCAGATGCCAAGGTGATTTTTGTAGATGAGTCATATATGGCGTTAGAAAGTGCCAGACTTAATGTACTTAACAACTTCCCCGATAAAATCGAACAGTGTGAGTTTGTCGCAAGTAATTGCTTAGAAACACTCTTAAACCGTGAAAATAAACCTGCTGTTACTAAAATTTTGTGTAACCCACCGTTTCATCAGCAAAACGCGATTACCGATCATATCGCGTGGCAGATGTTTACCGACTCTCGCGACCTGCTTGTCAAAAGCGGGCATTTGGTTGTGGTTGGGAATAGACACCTTGAGTATCACATTAAGCTTAAAAAACTGTTTGGTGGCGCAAAGGTACTTGCGAGTGACAAAAAGTTCGTTATCTTAGGCACTGCTAAACGATAAGCACGCTAAAAAAACGCGTAATACGGAATATATTTAAAGGCATTTTTATAAAAAAATACTTTTACCACTTCTTACCGCCATCGCGCTGCTAGGCAGCAGTTCAGCGGTTTTGGCAAAGAAAGATGACGGTTCACAGGTTCAGCCAGATAACTACTATCCTCGGGTAAAAATTGAAACTACCATGGGTGATATTGTGGTTGAACTCGACAGAAGACGTGCGCCTATTACGGTAAATAACTTTCTTCGCTACGTAGATAAACGCGCCTATGAAGACACTATTTTCCATCGCATTGTGCCCGGCTTTGTTGTACAGGGCGGCGGCTATACCGCAGACTTCGACGGCAAATCAAACTTCCCCGATATCTTTAATGAGTCAGGTAACGGTTTAACTAACGATCTACACACCATTGCGATGGCACGACAAGGTGACCCACATACCGCAAACCGACAGTTTTTCTTTAATGTGAACGACAACAGCAGCTTAAACCCGGGCAGAGACTGGGGCTACGCGGTATTTGGCGTGATTGTGGAAGGCGAAGATATTGTAGATGCCATGTCAGAGGTGGAAACTGAGTACTCACTTCGCTTGAACGCGAATAATGTGCCTATTGAACCTATTGTCATTAAAAAAATGACGGTTCTGCCGCCGCTTTAGTACATCTTTCTTCGATTTAACCACCCTTTTTCGATTTAGATATCAATGTGTCCTTTTCTGGCGAAAACGGACACATTGCTTCAAGGTTTAGGTAGATGTCATTTTAGCGACTGGGCGTATTCTTGTGCCTGAGTTAACAACCGCAACACGTTGTTACCCCAAATATCTTGCAAGTCTTCTTTGGTGTAGCCTTCGGCTAGAAGCCTCTCTGTTATCAGCGGTAAAGCGGCAACATCCATCATGCGCTCCACACCGCCGCCGCCATCCCAATCTGCACCCACCCCAGTATGTTTAGGCCCAGCAACTTTTAAAATATGAAGAAAGTGAGCCATATAATCGTCAAAGGTTGCACGAACAGCAGGGTGCTCCATATCAATTTGCTTACGTTTTTGCTTTAGCGCAGCCACTTGCTCTGGCGTCATTTCAGCAATGTTCCCCATTTGCTTAAATAATTCCCCATACGCTTTCTTGCGTTTGGGGTCGCTTGGCAATTCTGTTAAGTAAGAGCCATAGGCGTTGACATGGATAACACCGCCACTTGCGACCAACTTTTTTAGTAGTTCATCATTGATGTTTCTTGGATGATCATAGACGGCTTTCGTGCCCGAATGCGACAGGATGACAGGCGTTTTCGACAGCCGTATCATGTCTTCGAGTAAGTCGTCGTGAGCATGCGAGCCATCCAAAATTATACCCAGTTCGTTAGCTTTCTTTACAAGCTTTTCTCCAAGTGGAGAAAGCCCTCCGTATTGCTGGCCATTAGGATCAGTGGAACTATCGCCAAATTGGTTATTCTTAAAATGAACGGGACCAACCATCCTAAGCCCCATTTTATAGAAAGTATCTAACAAGCTGAGGTCTTCCCCCAGCGGGTAAGCATTTTCCATACTGATATAAACAATTTTCTTATCATTATCAGCGATAGCTTTGGCGTCTTTTGGATCAGTGGCAAGAGTAAATGTATCCGGGTTGGCTTCGACCATTTTATGAATAGCCATAGCACGAAGAATCGCTGTGTCGCGTGCAGATTTAAACCCCTCTACTGTAACTGGGCCCTGTGGCGTGTAAATAACCCAGAACCCGCCGTCTAATCCGCCGCTTTCCATTCTTGGAACATCCACTTGGGAAAAGTCATCCTCAACATTATGCGCATGCATAATATTAAAACCGGGCTGTACGAGCAGCGCTGGCGTATCTAGGTGCGTATCCATGACGACCATAGAGTCATGAATATCGCTTGCCTTTACTGACTCCGCATTAGAATAGGCACTTGTTAAAGCTAAAGAGAGTGCTAAAGCGCTTACTGTTTTACCATTTACGTACCGCATTTAGAAATCCACCGTTAATGTTGCTTGGAAAGTACGTGGGCTAAGTGGGCGACCAAACGAGGAACCGGTGAAGCCGAAAGACATAACTTCTTTATCGAATACATTATCAACGTTAAACCGCAATCGAATATTCTCGGGCATACCAAAATTGTTAGGACCACCAATATCTACGTAAGCCTGAGCAACCAGGTAGCTCTCTAACTCATAGGTCTCGTTAAAGTCTGTATATCGAATGTCTGTATATTTGGCAGAGAAATTCGCAACTAGCCATTCGGTAGGTTCATAGGTAATACCGCCGGTCATTAACCATTCAGGGCTATCGGGTAATTGGCTGCCGGCTGGATTACCTGCAAACCCGTCTTCTAGTTCGGCTTTCTTATACGATATATTTGCATTGAAATAGAGCTTTCTGTCGAACATTTCGGGTTGGAAAACTCCGCTAAATTCGATGCCGTAGGCTTTAGATGCACCGGCGTTAACATAAAAGGTTTCTGGTTGGCCTGTTGCTGGATTAATCACGCTACTGGCAATTAGTCGATTATCAAACTGGGTATAAAATAGCGCGACCGCACCGTTGTAATGCTCTCGGTTGGTTCTAAATCCGAGCTCATAGTTGTCGGCTTCCTCTCCTTGCGGAGCTTCAACGTCAAACCCAACAGCATTGTCAAAGATATCGTCCGTTCCTGCCGGCAGTGCAAAGTTTTGCGCGAACGAAGCGAATAACTGATCCGATTCATTTAAACGATAAACCGCGCCAACCATTGGCAGAAAGTTATCGGTGTATTCAGCCTCAATAGACTGCGGTCCATAACCAAGTTCGCCATCTATTTCGTAATCGTTATAGTCTCTGTACCCGTCTAGTGAATAGTCAATAGACAGTGACTTAAACCCGACTTCAAGCAACAGGTCATCGTTCATCATGGCAAAGTTATCTTTAATAAATAACTGTGTAGTATCACGAACGGCAGTGTAATTCCTTCGGTAATAAGCAACTTCGTCGTAAATAACGTCACCGTCCGCACTGCCGCCGGTTTTATTTAAACGCGCCTGTGTTCTATTGTAGGTGTCTTCTTCTACCCAGCCACCCGCCTCGAATTTATGCTCACCAATAAACCACGTGACGCTTCCCACGAGACCCTCTCGCTCACCACCTACAGTAGATAGGCCGTATTGCACGCCCCTAGGGTGAACCACATCTAACCCCGCTGCCGCTTGGTCAGTATAAATACTCAACGTATTAGAATAGCTATCAGGCGATACACCGTAACCATTTTTATCTTCATAATACGCCGTAGCTTCAAGTTGAATATCGTCGGTTAAGTAGGTGCCAAACCCAAGAGAATAAAGTTTATCGTCTCGTATATTAATTCTATCTTCGTAATAGCTTGTACAATTAGAACCTGTAAATACCGGCGTAAAGTCAGTGTCATCAATAGTACCGTCACCATTGAAGTCATAAACTTCAGGTTGAGGTTCGATACATCCTTCGGGAATACTGTCTAGGTAGCTGTAGTAATAGTCATCTTCAAAAACAGAGGCTGGTGCAGAAGGTGAATCGTAGTCGAAAAAGTCATTTGCTACGTAAGTAGCTTGAATATAGCTACTGCCAAATTCATAAAGCGCTTTTGCTTCAATATGCTCTCTGTCGATAGTACCTGGACCCCGCCATAAGTCAGAATCGGTTTTCGAGCGACTTACATACGCTTTAAAACCATCGATGTCGCCGGTTTCCAGCTTGACGAAGGTACGCTGTAAATCAAAATCGCCTGCAGTAACTGCGACCATGCCTCCCATTTCATCCGAAGGCCGCACCGTATTGTATTGCGCAATTGGACCGAGCGATGCGTAAGTTGGTGCAGAGACATCTCCCGCGCCAGGTGAGGCAATGACAGCCCCTAAATTCTCATTATCAACGTATCGGAATATAGGGCTTCCTCCAAATGCATCAGAGCGTCCCATTGGAATACCATCAAGAACAAATCCCATTTGACTGAGCTGGAAAGCTCGCACTTGTACCGAGTTACCAAACTCATAAAGGCCAAGTGCACCATCAGTTTGAACGTTAAAGCCAGGTAAACTCTCTAGCATTTTCAGGCCGGAAATGCCCGAAGGTGCTGAAAGCAACTCCTCGCGACTCACCGCAAGTGTATTGGTGGCTTCGTCAGTTCCAATTGCAATATCGGTTTGGGTTACACGACGTCCTGTGACAACTATTTTTTCTTCTGTTTCGACTTGCTGTTCACTAGTCCTCTCTTGAGAATTAGCGTAGGTAGGGATAAGCGCTTGGCTTATTATTCCTGCTAACAATGTGCATTTGAATGTTGTATGTGTACTTTTTATTGTCATAGCTGCGGTCTTCTTATTAGGTTTTATATCGACTTGGCGCCCCTGTTTTTTATTCTGCGCATTTCCATTTGCGGTGCGTTTACTACCTGTTGTTCAACAGGCATACCATTGCGCAAAGAGGGGCGAGAAATTTTGACGAATTACCTTTAATCAGAGACGAATGACTCAACCAGGGGAAATACCGTAGTAGAAGAGGCTGAACTGTTAACGTACAAGTAACATTTAAATGGCAAAGAGATCGTTGAAAAGCACCCATTTTGACAGCAATGCACCAAATTAGACGAAAGTATAAATAAGCAATAGCGTTCTGGTTAAGACAAACGAATCATTAAAGGAATGTTGAAACGGTGAGGCCCTTTAGCGATTAAAGACTAGGTTTAAGGTTTAAGCTTTGAACCGTAATGCAGGTAAGCGCTGAACATAATAGCGCTAGATATGTGAAGTTATTTCTAACCTATACAGGTATTGATGAGGAAACGCTTTGTCAAAGTACAACCCCTGCTTTTCAAACCCTAAGCGCAACAGCAGGTTCTGTGATGCCCTATTTTCGGGGTGCGTCATCGCAGTTAAAAAGCTGTAGCCTTGTAAGGCAGACCAGGCAATTACGCGCTCACATGCCTCTAAGCACACTCCCTTGCCTCGAGCATCCGGTAACATGGCAAAACCCAAATCAGGGCATTCAAAAGAGAAGCGGTTAAAAAGACCGCATACGCCAAGCGGCCGTCTAGCGTCGTTATCTTCCACGGCTAACAGTCCGTAGCCCCACTCTTCTCGCTGAGCATTCGTCTTACCAATATAGTCGCATGCATCATCAAGGCTATTTACGTTCTTGCTGCCAATATATTTAAGCCATAACGCA
Organism: Alteromonas infernus; assembly: GCF_902705815.1. Taxonomy (NCBI): domain Bacteria; kingdom Pseudomonadati; phylum Pseudomonadota; class Gammaproteobacteria; order Alteromonadales; family Alteromonadaceae; genus Alteromonas; species Alteromonas infernus. The sequence continues at coordinate 78,649 of NZ_CACSIG010000017.1, read as the reverse complement.
TCTTGCTGAAGTGCAAGTACCCAGTGCTGGTCGTCAAAGGTAAGCGGGCGCAAGGTAATTCTGTCGGTGGTAAATATTGGAAGGGCTGTGTTCACGCTAATCCTGTTATTACATGTGGGTCGAGTTATGCTTTAATATAAAGCCTTTAGAACAATAGCGCAGGCGCTACCGCTTCGCGAGCAAACGGTCTATATGAGCTGTATCTTCACTATTTACTAACGCCGCCCGGGGATACTTAGGGCTGGCTCTGTCATTCACTCTAGGGTGCTCCCAAAGGGAAGTGTGGGTTACAAAACGCTCGGCCTCCGCTTGCCCTCCGTGCTCTAAGCAACCAGCCATACAGGTATCGATATACGTTTGGTGAACAGGAAACGTTTCATTTGCAGGCTCACAGGCAAGGGTTTCACAAATCCAAAAAGTGAATTGAGATAAGCGCTCACTAGGTGGTACGTATGCGCTTTGGTTATGTAAGTGAAAGTCGAGATCTTGCGGGCTTACTTCTACAAACCGGTAGTCCTTTTCCCTCTCTTGCAAGGCTGGATTTATTTGGGTGGGTATTAGCTGTGCATTGAGCTTGCTATGCGCATTAGCTACCGCGCCCACATAGGTTTGCTGCTCTTGCAAGCTGCGCGTAACCCACGCTCGTTCAAACCCGGCTACCGTGACCGGCACACCTTCGGTGAAAATATTGGAATAGCGCTCTCTGCTGCATTTGCTTAGTAAGCTTCCGTAACCTAAAACCATGTGCTTTTCAGTTTGAACGTTTAGCCACTGGGTTAGTTCATTCATTGTCACCTCTGTGTCACAGCCGCGGGGTTACATTCTCCCTATTGTAGAAACGCAAAAGGCGGTGTGCAATACACCGCCTTCGTTTACTTCTGTGAACGTTGTTTAATTAAAACAACGCTCTCACACCCATAGTAAAGTTTCTACCCGGAAGCGGTGCTTGGTCTTTTAAGAAAGACGTATGCACTCGCGCTTCCTCATCGGTTAGGTTATCACCACGGGCGAATACTACCCAGTCTATGTTTTGTGTGGCAAATTCGTATTGCACGCTAGCGTTTACTAAGGTGTAGCCGTCGGTGGTCGTTTCAAACGACGCAACGTTATTTTGCTCGTCATACCATGTGAAACCTACATCGGCGCTTATCCCGTCGTTTACGTAGCTTAATTCACTACCAAAACGCATAGGTGGTGTACGCGGAAGGTTATCGTCTTCCACTTCTGCGCGAATGTAGTCACCGAACACGGTAAGGCGCAACGAATCGCTTAAATCTACATAGGTTTCTGCTTCAAAACCCCAGATATCAGCATCAGCCTGTTGGAAGTAATATACCGGCAAACCTTCTTCATTGCCGTGCTCATCATGCTCTTCTTCTACAGCTTCATCTTCGTCGTGCTCTTCATGCTCGGTTAGCGCGATTAGCCCTGTACTGGTTTGATAAATGTAGTCGTCTGCTTGATTGTAGAAGAACGACACGCTGTAACCCCAATCGCCCGTAAACTTGCGGAAGGTTAGATCTAGATTCGTACTCACTTCTTCCTTTACGCCTTTGAGGGTTTCTGCAATATGCCCTTCATCGTCCATATCGAAGACTAAACCCACTTCATAGCTTTGGGTAGCCAAATGCTGACCAGCAGAGAAAAGCTCTTGCTGACTTGGGGCGCGTTCGCTGCGTGAAAGCGTAACTGCAATTGAGTGACCTTCTTGATATTCCCAGTTAGCCCCTGCGGAAAGCGACACGCTGGTAAAGTCGTAATCTAGGAAGGTAAAGGCTACAGCATGCTCCTCATGTTCTTCGCCCTCGTGATCTTCGTCGTGCTCTTCCCCTTCATGCGCTTCTTGAAGCACTTCCAACTCAATTTCACTGGCATCAGCGTCTAGCGTTGTGCGCTCTAAACGGCCGCCTAGCTCGAAGGTTACATCACCCACATTTTTCTGCTCAATCACATAGAGTGCATAGCTTGATGTTGTATTACCCGGCGTAAACGCTTCTTCGCCTACAGCGTTATAATCACTGTGGTTAAACTGCACACCGAATACACCGTGCCAGCCGTTAACCTCTTCGTGATAAGCAGACAAGCGAATATCACTCGACTCATTCGTAAATACAGTACCTGGCTCACCGTCTTCTATTTCAGCATGCTGATAATCTGTGTAGGCAGCGGCAAATTTAAGGTTAGTTAAACCTTGGATAGGTGAATGCCATTCACCTGCAGCTTGATAACGGGTCATGTCTACATCAAGTAGCACGCCTTCTCCGCCTTCATGCTCTTCATCTTCATGATTGCCATCAAGCTCGTCATGCTCTTCATCGTGTTCGTCATGTTCGTCTTCGTGCCCATGACCAGGCACGCCGTACTCATTATCAAGCTGTTCTACGGCAAAGCCAAAGTAACCTTCTTCAGCCACGTAAGATAAACCGGCAACAACATTGCGGGTTTCCATGGCACTGCTTTCAAGTTCACCGTTTGGTTCATCTTCGCTTGGGTCGATAGAGGCAAAGCCTGGAATATCGGCATTATCTGTATCGCGATAAAAACCATCAACATGCCATACAATGTTGCCGCTGCCCCCCGTCACGTCAGCACGGGTGTACGAACCGTTATTGACCGTGCTGTAGCTGGTTTCAGCTTCCCCTTCAACACCGTCTAATTGATACTGAGGAATGCGCTTGTCGACTACGTTTACCACGCCCCCAATGGCGCCGCTTCCGTACTGTAACGTAGCCGGCCCGCGAAGCACCTCTACTTGCGTAGCACTGGCAAGAGATGTTGCTACGTTATGATCGGGGCCGACGCGGGATACGTCAGACACATCGAGTCCGTTTTGAACAATCTTGACGCGCGGGCCATCGTTACCGCGGATCACCGGGCTACTCGAAACCGGGCCAAAATAGGTACTGTGAACACCCGGCGCATTTTTTAGAGTTTCACCAAGGGTAGGCGCTTCTATTTTGCGTAGCTTTTCAGCGCCAATGACGGTAACAGGGGTCACTGATTCAAGCACTGAAGACTGTAATGCATTAGCGGTAACAACAATGTTTTCGACCGATGCTGGCTTTAATACGAAGTCGACGTTTTGATCGGTGTCTACATCACCTAAGTCGTTATCACCGTGTATGAAGTTAGAAGAATAGACGTGTAAATGAATATGAGGCTGCTTCACATCGTCGAAGCGATAAACACCATTTTCATCTGTGAAAGCCACGCGGCGGCTACCTTCTATTTTTACTTCGGCGCCAGCAACGGGCTGACCTGCGGTATCGGTAACCTTTCCGGTAACTGTTGTGGCATACACAGGCGCACTTAATAGCCCTGCTATGGACAAACTTAGCAGCGAACGCATTTTCATGGGTATTCCTTGGTGGATGTTATAACATCATTTAGTGATGTTATAACATTTTAAGGAAGTGAGCCCTTATGTCAACCGCCAGTAGTCGCTAGTGACAATAAGTTTGCCTTATTTTCATGTTTTGAGATTATTTCAGCGGAAATTCGCCACCGCTCCCTATCTGTTTAAGCGCGGCTAACGGTAAAGTTAATTACTTCGTTAATATGATTAGCTCCTGTTTTTAGCATCAGTAATCTATCCACCCCTAATGCAACGCCGGCGCACAAAGGCAAACCTACTTCTAACGCGTTTAAAAAGTTTTCGTCTATGGGTTTTGTAACAAGCCCGCTGGCACGGCGCTTATCATTGTCGCTTTCAAAGCGCACCCGCTGCTCTTTTGCTGCGCTTAGTTCGTTAAAGCCATTAGCAAGCTCTGCCCCTTTAAAATACACTTCAAAGCGTTCGGCCACACGAGGGTCTGTAGCGCTAAGCTTGGCCAGTGCTGCCTGCGATGCGGGAAAATTGTAAATAAAACACGGCTTATCACTACCAATTTGAGGTTCGATAACATAGCTAAATAGAAGCTGCAGTTTGCTATCAAAGCTTAGATTTTCTGGCTCATGAATGTCTATTCCTTGTTGTTTCATGGCCGTTAGCAATTCGTCATTGCTAGCACTTAACGGGTCAATGTTGAGATAGGTAAGAAATGCATCCTGATAAGTCATTGTATCTGCCGGAAGCGTGGAAAGGGTTTCTTGCAGCAGAGCATCCACTTCATCCATTAATGCGAAATGATCGAAGCCCACTCTATACCATTCAAGCATAGTGAATTCTGGGTTGTGCCAGCGGCCTTCCCCTTCGTGACGAAACGCTTTACAGATTTGATATATCGAGCCACTTTCGGCACACAACAAACGCTTCATGGCATATTCAGGTGAAGTTTGAAGGTAAAGCCTCGTCGGCTTTCCCGACCTATCAAAATTAAACGCGGTATCAAATGCATCTAAGTGTTCGTCGGTCACCGTTCCCTTTGAAAGTAGCGGCGTTTCCACCTCTAAAACATTTTTTCTGTGAAAAAACTCGCGAATAGTGCGAAGTATTTCAGCACGGGCCACCCGTGCTTCATGTGTCGCGGTAGGCTGCCAATTTTGCATATTATCGGCCCAAATTCAGAAGCTAAAATAAAAAGCCGGTACGCAAGGGCACCGGCTTTAACCTGAAACACTACGTGCCTAGGCACATAGTTATATTAGTGTTTACTTTTGTACACGTGACACATACTCGCCAGAGCGAGTATCTACGCGAATAACTTCACCGGTTTGAACAAATAGTGGAACACGAACTACCGCGCCAGTGCTAAGCGTCGCTGGCTTACCGCCTGTACCCGCCGTATCACCTTTAAGGCCTGGGTCGGTTTCGGTAATTTCTAACTCAACAAAGTTAGGTGGCGTTACTGTGATAGGTGAACCATTCCACAGGGTAATGGTGCAAACATCGTTTTCTACTAGCCACTTTTGATTCTCACCTACCGCTTTTTCATCTGCAGCAATTTGTTCGAATGTATCGTTGTTCATAAAGTGGTAGAATTCGCCGTCGGTGTACAAGTAGGCAAGCTCCGTATCCATTACGTCAGCGCCTTCTACTGATTCACCCGAGCGGAAAGTTTTTTCTAAAACTTTACCTGAAATAAGCTTACGGATTTTAACGCGGTTAAACGCTTGGCCCTTACCCGGCTTTACGTATTCGTTTTCTAGAATGTTGCAAGGTTCGCCGTCCAGCATGATTTTCAGGCCGCCTTTGAACTCGTTAGTGCTGTAATTAGCCATAATTCCTCTGTCTAAACATAAGGTACAAAAAGTTTCGTGGAACAAATAATACCTAAAAAACCGATTTCTGTAGAGCATAACTGGCAAAAAGAATTAGCTGGCAGTTTTACTGATCCCGCAAAACTGCTGCAGCACTTGGGTTTAGACGAAGAAAAGTACGCACAACATATTAAAGCGCGGCGACTGTTCCCCATGCGTGTTCCACGGCATTTCGCTGATTTAATGGAAAAAGGCAACCCCAATGACCCGCTGTTTCTGCAAGTCATGCCGCTGAGCGACGAGTTTTTAACCTCGCCCGGGTACAGTGAAGACCCACTAGAAGAGCACGATACGGCGGGCAAAGGTATTTTGCATAAATATGACTCTCGTGTGCTGCTTATGGTGCGTACCGGGTGTGCGGTTAACTGCCGCTACTGCTTTCGCCGCCATTTCCCTTATGCTGATAACGCCGTAAGCAAACATCAGTGGGAAGAGGTGCTGCAGTACATTCAAGCTCACGACAATATTAACGAAGTCATCTTTTCTGGTGGCGACCCGCTTATGGCTAAAGACGATCATCTCGCGTGGTTAGCTAACGAAATTGCTTCTATCAACCATGTCAAACGCTTGCGGATTCATACCCGTTTGCCCGTGGTACTACCTGAGAGAATCAATAATGCGTTTGTAAATTGGTTTACCGCGCTACCTATTCAAAAAGTATTGGTACTGCATGCCAACCACGCTAACGAGATGTCAGAGGCGCTTAAATCACGGTTAATTACGCTGCGAGAAAAAGGGGTAACTTTGCTTAATCAGTCGGTACTTTTAAAAGGTGTGAATGATTCAGGTGAAGCAATAAGTGATTTAAGCGAAGCACTATTTGAGGCTAGCGTGTTGCCTTACTATTTACACGTGTTGGACAAAGTTCAGGGCGCAAGTCACTTTTACGTGAGTGATGATGAAGGGCGCCACATTATGGAAGAAGCGATAAAGCGCCTGCCAGGCTTTTTAGTCCCCAAACTCGTAAGAGAAATTGGTGGACAGCCCGGCAAAACGCCTATCGACTTACATTTGCATCCGTAACTTACGCGTAGGTATCGACGTTGGCGCCTAACGCGGGGTTTGACGATGATGCTTTTGGTACGTCAGATGCTGATTCCAGCAGCTGAAGCGACGCTTGTCCCTCTTGTTCCTGCTGGCTTTTTGCCAACTTTAGAGAGGCCAACTCAAGTGACGCACCGGACGTTCCAGAGGCACTAGTACCTTGTAGATCCATACCATTTTCCTTTGTTGCTTGTAGCAAAGTAAAAAAATGGGCAGAATTGCCCACCCTTACGGTATGTTGCATGTTGCGCCCTGTTTAAGAGGCACAAAAAAGACAACAGACGTTAGTGTATCGGCCTTGAAAGTCGAAACTTTAATCAATATTTACCGTAAAGCAATTAAGCGGGCTGTACTGACAGCCATAAAACATTTAAACGTTAGCTTAATACATAAACTTTAGACACTTAGAACCAAAAGGCGTTACCAATGCAACAAAGCCAAGAGATGCAAGCTGTCCATCAACAACTTCAAGAAACACTTCAAACGCTACACCGCAAAGCTGTTGATGCCGATCTAATTTTAGATAATTTGCAGCGAGATCAAAAAGGTAAATTTGCAGCCGTATTTGCTGAAGACAGCGGCTTTACTACGTCGGCCAAACGCTTTGGCCCGTACGTGCAAGAAATTGCTAACGATTGGCAGTCTCTAAAAGCATTAGATGACGATGCAGCGAAACAAGCCTTGGCACCGCTGGTGAAAAAGATAGAGTTGGCACTTGTGACCATAGCGCAATTTCAACAATCACTTGCTAAAAAGTAACGCGAAAAACGAATATCGGGAAGCCCTTTAACGCCGACGGTTACTGGGCTTCTTTACGTTTAAATGTTCTTTTTGGCCTAAAGTGGGGTTCGATAATGTCGCGCTTCAGCCAATTACTGCCCGCGCTTTTTAGGGTTGATAAAGCGGCAGTAAACCCATTCTGCGTTTAATTTCTTTAACTTCTTTCAGGTAAGCTTCGCTATCTACCCTTTGGTATTGTTCAGTAAACGCTTGCTTACTTAACCCTTCAGGCAGACCATCAATGGGCGGAATAATTTCAAGTTCACTTTGAATACGCGCCACAGCATTTTGCACACGTAATGCTGTACTAGGCTCGGTGGCAACCCGAGCAAACTCTGTGCCCGACATGTCTGCGGCTAAATCCACAAAACTATAGCCTGAACCGCCCTTTCCACGGTCCATAAGCTCTTTGAATTCGCCTATTGCCAGCGACATGCCTTGCTCAGATAAAAGCTCTAAAGCGGCGGAGATAATAAAGTGGCGCGCCAAGTCATTGCGGTTGTGAAGTACGGCGCCTCGGCGCGGTTTCAACGCCTTGTTGGGATCAGGTTGAATATCACCAACCAAGTTTCCAACGCGATGATGACCCACATACACAGCAAGCGCCAGAATTACCGCCTTATTGTGAAGCAGTGCATCTTCTGATGTTCTACTTTGTTCTCGCGCCCTTGCCATGCCCTCTCGCAGGTACTCGATAAGCGAGACAGGCTTATCTGAAAGCGCAATTTCTCTTCCCGAAATATAGCGCAGGTAGTACGCCGCTAAACGCTGAAGTTCAGTCTCTTCGGTTACCGACATATTAGACGCTACCACATTTAGTTCACTCAACAGTTCATCTAAACGCCCAACATCTAAGGTGAGCTCACCGCTTCGCATAGTCACACGCTCAACGCGCGATAACGCAATGGTGGCGATTTCTGACTGGGTGTAAGAATTAACGGTACGTTCAAGAAAGCGCAGTAAGAACCGACCGGGAATGGTTAAATCGCCAATCTGCACTTGCTCTATTCGCAAACTGTCGCCGGGCAGCACAAGTGCTGAAGCATTAACGAAGTACCCCATATCGGTAATGGCATAAGTAACATTAATGGTGCCGCCAATAGGGGTAATATTCACCACGCCCTTAAAGTCAGGTAGCGCCCGTTGTAAAACGCCTACCAAACTTTCCACTTGCGTTTCAGTTAGGGTAACTTGGTGGCCTTCTTCGCGACGCGAGAACGCCCGCTGCAACTGCCCTAAAAGCTCGTTAACACTGTCAGCACCATCAAGCTGAGTTGGCGCGGTAGAGGCCACCAACGGAGTTTGCTGTACAGCCATAACCGTTACCGTAACGACGGTGGCCACAAGAAGAAATACTATGAAGGCTATACTTATTAACAGCCATTTGACGCTACGCAAAATCATGTGACAGCAACTTTACCCGTGATGCCATTGAGACACTGTGTGGTTAAAACGATGGTTATACTACGTTATCTATTTACCCGCCACCAGTTTCAAGTGGCACGACGAGTCAGCTTTCCAAGGGGTTATTGCGAATTAAGTTCGCTTTCCACCCACGTTTGAAGGTTGCCGTAGCGCACGGTTGCTCGAGATAAGTCATGGTGCTGCGATAGCGGCGTGGGGATCACCACACAGGCTAAGTTAGCGGCAAGGGCGGCCCTCATCCCAGTTTGAGTATCTTCAATGGCCACGCATTCTTCAGGGGTTTTGTTGAGTTGTCGCATGGCAAGTTCGTAACAATCTGGAGCGGGTTTGCTTGTTACCACATCCTCTACGGCCACCACACAAGATATGTAGTTTGCCAAAGCATACTGAGATAAGGTTTTTTCCACCGACTTTTTACTTCCGCCTGTAACAATACCAATGCGGTAGCCTTTATCGAAGCATGTCTTTATGGTCTCTTTAGCATAAGGCATGAGAGGAAAAGCGTGTTTATCTAAATAGTCGCTAATACTTTTGTGTTTCTGTTCGGCTAAAACCTCAGGCGCTACGTCTAATTTAAAATGCGCTACCAAGTCGATGGCGTTTTGCTTAACGGGAATGCCTGCCATCACCTCACAATAAAATGTTTCACTTAAATCAACATGATATCCAAGCAGTATGGCTTTCCATAAATCGTAATGTACGGTTTCTGAGTCGATTAACGTACCGTCGTGGTCAAACAATAGCGTTGTGGTTTTTTCGCTAACTGCTAATTGGCCTGAAGTTGAAGACGCAAAATGCAATGTCAAAGTAAACCTCCTTGCTGTGTAGTTGAAATAAAGACTAAAAGTACATGGGGTACTATCGATGCCGATAGTTAATTAAGATGACCAGCGTAATTAACTGGTTAAGTAGGGCGATGCAGGTAGCGGGCCAAGGTTTATAGCCCCACTAATTAACCCACTACTGCCCTTACCTTTTTCAAGCTTGTGATACAATGCTTACCTTTTTACTACTACGTATTAGTAATAACGGAGCAAATTGAGTGCTGTACCATGTATTAGGCTTTGTGAGCGCAGCGCTGTTTTTACTGACTTGGTTAGGGTTATGGTCGCAAATACAAGCCATGTCGCGTTATCAAAATGCGATTACTCGCAGCAGCAGTCTCGATGCCAACCAAAGCCTTTCTCTCAACCAATTTGGCTCTAGCTACTTTGCCTTTTTCTCTATATACCTATTTGGTATATCGGTAGAGCCCTTTAATCATTACTTAGTATGGACGCGCTTTGGCGCACTTATTCTTACCCTCGTTATCATCTGGAAAATCTGGCAACACAGACGCACTAAAGTATCAGGTTGGGTGACCGCGGTTGCTTTGTTAGCTTTTGTTGTCGGTACCATTTCTATAGCCTTTCGCCCTTTCCCGGGGCTAGCACAGCTGGGTGCCAATACGCTAATGCTGGTCGTTACCGTCGTATTATTTCAAGGTTCGTTACACCAGTGGCTCGTGCTTCAGCGAAGAAAAAAAGTGGGTTCTCTGTCTTTTGCACTATTTAGAAATATTCTTATTAAAGATGTGAGCACCTTACTATTTGGCCTAACTATGCCGTTAAGCCAAAGCTGGCCGCTGCTTATTTTAAACGGCACCAGCGTTATAATGCGTGGCAGTATTTTGTTGAAGATGCACACACTAAAACGCCAAGAACAACGTCTTGGCGTTTAGTTATTCGGGCTTTTTTGCATAACGCCCTGTTTTACAACACGACTTCTGCCATATTTCCTTTGCTTTCTAGCCAAGTCTTGCGATCGCCAGAACGCTTCTTAGCAAGCAACATGTCCATAAGCTCCATCATTTCTTCAGCATCTTCAATCGTCAGCTGAACAAGGCGGCGAGTGTTAGGGTCCATGGTGGTTTCGCGAAGCTGCAGCGGGTTCATTTCACCTAGGCCTTTAAAGCGCTGTACGTTCACTTTACCCCGTTTCTTTTCTGCTTCAATACGATCTAGAATGCCCTGCTTTTCGCCTTCATCTAGCGCGTAATACACCTCTTTGCCTACGTCTATTCTAAATAGCGGCGGCATAGCGACGTACACATGACCTTGCTCGACAAGGGTTCTAAAGTGGCGTACGAACAACGCGCATAATAGGGTTGCAATATGAAGCCCATCAGAGTCAGCATCGGCAAGAATACAAATTTTGCCGTAGCGCAAACCAGACAGGTCTGTTGAATCAGGGTCAATACCTAGCGCCACTGAAATATCGTGAATTTCTTGTGATGCCAGTACCTGAGAAGAGTCGACTTCCCAGCTATTCAGGATTTTACCGCGCAGCGGCATGATCGCCTGAAACTCTCTGTCTCGAGCCTGTTTAGCCGAGCCTCCTGCCGAGTCACCCTCTACTAGAAACAGCTCAGAGTAAGAGATATCTTGTGAAGAGCAGTCAGTGAGCTTTCCTGGTAACGCTGGCCCTTGCGTTACCTTCTTACGCGCGACTTTCTTGGTTTGGCGTAAGCGGCGCTGCGCGTTGTTGATACACATTTCTGCCAACGCTTCGGCAATTTCCGTGTGCTGATTTAGCCATAGACTGAATGCATCTTTAACCACACCAGATACGAACGCACTGGCTTGGCGTGATGACAAGCGCTCTTTGGTTTGTCCTGCAAACTGTGGATCTTGCATTTTCGTCGACAGGATATAGGCGCATCGGTCCCAAATATCGTCGGGTGATAGCTTTACGCCCCGCGGCATTAAGTTTCTAAACTCACAGAATTCGCGCATCGACTCAAGCAGGCCTTGGCGCAGCCCGTTAACGTGTGTACCGCCTTGGGCTGTAGGAATAAGGTTAACGTAACTTTCTGTTACTAAGTCGCCGCCCTCGGGCAGCCACATTACTGCCCAGTCAGCGGCTTCCGTATTGCCGGTGAAGTTGCCCACAAACGGCGTGTCTGACGGCAGTGTTTCAAATTCTTCAACGGCTTGGTAGAGGTAATCTTTTAAGCCGTCTTCGTAAAACCATTCTTGGCTTTCTTTAGCGATTTTGTTGTCAAAGCGAATACGTAGGCCAGGGCTTAACACCGCTTTTGCGCGCAAGTTGTGTTTCAAGCGACTTACCGAAAACTTGGCCGAATCGAAGTATTGTGGGTCCGGCCAAAAGTGGACTCGCGTACCGGTATTGCGTTTGCCACAGGTATCAATGACCTGCAAGTCTTCTACTTTGTCGCCATTTTCAAATGCAATTTGATAAACGCTGCTGTCTCTTCGAATAGTTACTTCAACGCGATTTGAAAGGGCGTTGACTACCGAGATACCTACCCCGTGCAAGCCACCTGAGAACGCATAGTTTTTATTGGAAAACTTACCACCAGCGTGCAGTTTGCATAAGATAAGTTCTACGCCCGATATCCCCTCTTCAGGGTGAATATCTACTGGCATACCACGACCGTCATCAATGACTTCTAGCGATTGATCTTCATGCAAAATTACTTTGATGCTCGAGGCGTGACCCGCAAGCGCTTCATCCACACTGTTATCAATCACCTCTTGCCCTAAGTGATTAGGACGAGTGGTATCGGTATACATACCAGGGCGGCGCTTAACGGGGTCAAGGCCATTTAAGACCTCGATGGCATCTGAATTGTATTGATTTGACATAGTTATGGTTGTTATTTAAGCCAGCAATAGAATAAGGAATACGCAATACTGTTATTAACCACAGTACTGCACAAAGTATATTTGATGTTATCAGGGCTGGTTAAGGCTGGCAATGCGCTTATTTCAGCAAAAACTCAGCAATGGCTGGCAAGTGATTTTCGTAGCCAACGAAGCTGTGATCACCGCCTTCTTCTATCACAAGGTGACTTTGCGCATATTTTTCAGCCGCTAAGCGATAATCTAAGGTCTCATCTTCGGTTTGTAGTAGCACTTTATACCGCGCCTGATCGCTTATCGATTCAGCCTCTAATGCTTTTATTACTCCTATGTCACCCTCAACTATTTCAAACTGTTCTTTGCTGTACGGGTTTTCATGCGTGCCAATAAAGCTTTGCAGCAGTTCATAAGGGCGCACTGCTGGGTTGATTAGCACGGCCTTGCCACCAAATTGCTCTAGCAAAAACGTTGAAAGATAGCCGCCCATGGAACTGCCAATTAGCTTAAGCCCGTCATCTAATAGTGCTGGCGTACTTTCTATCAGGTCGAGCAGTTGACCTTCTACTTTGCTGGGAAAGTTAGATAACTCGGGAATATGTAGCCTGACATCCGAATGGTTTTGCTCGAAATACGCTTTAGTGGCCTGCGCCTTTACCGATTTAGGGGAGCTCAAGAAGCCGTGTAGGTATAAAATGTGCTGCATAGATGTCTCTTTTCTTTTTTACTATGGGCTAGTGCTCAACCCGTTCAATACTTACGTCCACAACCCCGTCTTCGTGCAGCTCAATTACCTGATAGCCTGGGGCGTCATTGCTTACCCCAAATCCCAACTGCATTTCCCACTGCCAACAGGTCGAAGGGCACCCATACGACGGCGTGCTATTTTCCCCTATTAACTGGCGAAGAGGCGAATGAACATGGCCATGGATTAACGCTTTAATTTGAGCGTATTGCTCAGTTAGCGAAACTAACGCCTCGGCATTTGCTAAAAAATGCTTATCCATCCAACTGTTTGACGGCAGTATATGGTGGTGAAGCGCAATTAAATGATTATTGTCGGGTAATTGGGCGACAGCCTGGGTTAGGTCATGGATCTCGCCACCCTTTACTTCGCCTGCAGCGGTATAAGTGCTATCTAACGCGCGGGTGTCCATACCGTGTATGTGCCAGTTTTGAAACGTCAACGGGTTATCGCTGTTTAACTGCTTATCACCCAGGTACGTTTCAAAGTGCGCATTGTTATCGTGATTACCAGCAAGCACAAACCAAGCAATGTTCGCTCTGTCCACATACTTATCCATTAAGGCGATGAAATGCTGATAGCTTTCAGGCGTATTATCACCACTGATATCGCCGGTAATAAGCATAAAGCATGATGGGGCCATCGATGAATTATTAGCTTCGAAACTGTTCAGCATGGTTCACAGCATGAAGCAGGGTGCGCTCTAATGAGTCGTAAGGTGCTATGCCCGCATAGCCGGTTTTGTTTTTATCTTTAAGTAAGTGACAGTCACTTAGCTGAATAAGCTTTATCACGCTTCGGAGGTAACGCTAGAGGTATGTTGAAGACAGAAATTCAGCCACTCCGCCAAAAAAATGTTTACCATATGCTTTTCGTTGCGTTGGCGCATTTTAATATTGGGGTAGTCGTAAGATGGCTGCAGTGCCCCTGTATTTTGACTGTTTATCACTTCGGCCATACGCGCATCGTGATAAAGTCTCACGGTCATCGCCGGGGTCAAATAAGAAGGCATGTCTTTGGTGGTCTGCTTGATACTAAGTGTACTGGTGTATCGGGCCGATTCAACAATGCGAATTTCGTAAGAAAGCCCAACGCCTACTGAAAACTCATACCTCAGGTCTTCTGTGTCACAGTCAGGCAAAATTCTCAGAACATGGGAATAGTTCAGTTCGCATAACGCCTGCATGGACGGAAGGTTAGGTACGTATTTTCGTTGATTGCGTTGAGTCACGATGTCTGCCACTGCTCCAGAAGTTGTGTTTTGTGCATAAAAAACCATTGTAGCGCAATTACCGCTGCGGCGTTGTCAATATGGCCATTTTCCAACCATTCAAGGGCGGTATTCTCTTTTACTCGATGAACTTTAATGTCTTCTGACTCACTGTCTAAGCCGTGTATGCCGTGCGCCTTACTGGCGTCGGCCTTCGCTATAAAAATATGTAATCTTTCTGTTGTACCGCCAGGACTCGACAAATAGCTCAGCGCTTTAGTTAGGTTTTCAAGCTCGATACCCGCTTCTTCCATCGACTCTCGATGGCAAACCGCTTCTGCCGTTTCACCTTTATCTATCATGCCTGCAATAATTTCTATTAACCAAGGACTTGAAGAAGTCGCTAATGCCCCAATTCTTACTTGCTCGATTAGCACGAACTCTTGGAGAACGGGGTCGTAAGGCAATACACCTACCGCATGACCGCGTTCAAATATTTCGCGAGTAACGGTATCGCTCCACTCTCCGTTAAAACACTTGTGCTTAAATTGATACTGATTCATGGTAAAGAAACCACGATACACTGGCTTTATGTCGGTGATTTCGACGTCATTTGAGGTAAATGAAAGGAATTCCTTGCTCATTTGCTGACACTTATGGTTCAAATAGATTTATCATACATAGTACATTTACACACCAACCATGTATACGCGTTAAAAACGCGGCATTAGGTGTGAACGAATAACAGAAAACTCATATTACAAGTCGTCTATTACTATAATAATTGCGTGGGTAGATCACATATTCTGTTACAGTTAATCGAATACTGTTACGAGTTTGGACTTTCGGTTTGTGGTTGAATTTTCATACACTTGGTTTTAATTAGTCGTCTCAACAAACACAATGACGACGCAACTTGAACACAACAGGAAGACGTAAGCATGAAACGAACACTTCTGTCGCTGGTTATCGGAGTATCGATGACAACTGGTGCGCTAGCCGATGACCTAATGCAGGTATATCAACAAGCACTAGCAAACGATCCATTGGTAAACCAAGCGAAAGCGCAACGTGATGCTGCGTTTGAAGGAATTAGTCTGAGCCGCGCAAGCCTACTACCCCAAATTTCAGGCTCTGTGGGCTACACCATGTCTGAATCTGAACGCTTTCAACAAGCGGCGGGTGACAACGGCCTTCAAGTATTCACGACAGATACAGAAGTAGATACCATCGACTACGGCGTATCACTTTCCATGTCGCTTTACGACCACGCTAACTGGCTGGGCCTAGACCGCGCAGAAAAAATTGCTGAACAAAGCGATGCGCAGCTTGCCGCTAGCATGCAGGACGTTATTGTACGTACTGTTACTGCTTATTTTGACGTGTTGCGCGCCCGTGACAACGTAGAGTTTGTAGGTTCAGAAAAACGTGCGATTGAACGACAGCTTGAACAAACACGTCAGCGTTTTGAAGTCGGTTTAACCGCCATTACCGATGTTCACGAGGCACAAGCTAACTACGACAGTACGGTTGCGCAAGAAATCCAAGCCAAAAACCAGCTTGAGTTTGCCCTTGAAGCACTGCGTGTGATTACCGGTAAATACCACGACCGTTTGTTCGGCCTAAACACTGAAAACTTCTCAGCGACTATGCCGGTGCCAGAAACGGTAGATAGCTGGTTAGAAACGGCGCAGGATAAAAACCTCGCGCTACTGGTGGATAGATTAGCGATGGACGTAGCTAAAGAAGACATCGCCATTGCGCGCTCGGGTCACTTGCCTACATTGTCACTATCGGGTAGTTACGGTCGTTCAAAAGACGACGTTGATGCTGAAGTATTAAATGACGACGGCTCGACCACCCCGTTTGGTTACGAAACGCCTTACCTAGACAGCCAGTCAATAGGGATTTCACTAAACGTACCTATTTACCAAGGCGGCAGTGTTAGCGCGCAAACTTCACAAGCTAAATACAACTACGTGGCGGCGAGCCAAGCGGCAGAACAAACTTACCGCCAAACCGTACAGTCAGTACGTAGCTCGTTTAATAACGTAAAAGCGTCTATCTCGACTATTCGTGCGCTAGAACAATCCGTTGTGTCGGCAGACAGTGCACTAAAAGCAACTGAAGCAGGGTTCGATGTAGGCACACGTACTATCGTTGACGTACTCGACAGCACGCGTAACCTATTCGACGCACGCCGTAACCTAGCCGGTGCTCGATACGACTTTATTCAGTCTGTAATTACGCTTAAACAAGCAGCAGGTACGTTGACAGGTGAAGACGTAGCGATGATAAATCGCGGCCTTAAGCCCGTTACGAACAATGACAACGGCTAAATTGTATCGTCGTTCATTCGATGATGAATTAGAAGGGTAGCGCAGCGCTGCCCTTTTTTGTGCGCCGCCTAGTTTGTAGTAAAGAAAAGCGTGAGGGTTATTTGGCCGGCGTGAACTTTTGCAGGGCACCTAGAAGCTGTCGATACTCATTACACAAGGCTTGAGCGTTTTGCTTCGTCAATACAAAATTAGATAAACGTACGGACACGACGTGTAATTTTGCTTGCAACAGTCTTAACTCATCATCCATGATTATGCCCTTTGTTTCTTACCTATATAGTAAATGACCTTGCTTTTTACGTTACAGTTTTACTTTTTATGTAGGGATACAGGTTTTAAATCGCGCTGACTGCCCCTACATTTATGTCGCAATAAATGTGCGCATAGCAACTTTAGTATAACGCCAATAAGGTTTACCACAAGCCAATTGGTTTATTGATTTTTCCTTGAGTGATAATTAAAAATGCAAGCCTCTGAACTTCAAAATAAATTTGAACGAATCCGCGCCAATAAATGGTTTGAAGCCTTTGTCATCAGTGTCATCGTTATTTCGGCACTGCTGGTGGGGGCTAAAACTTACGAACTGCCTTCAGGGATGGCTTCAGTCACGTTGTTCTTAGACTGGTTCATTAGCGCGTTCTTTTTAACTGAACTCACTATTCGTTTTTTAGCTGAAAAGCAAAAACGCTTTTTTTTCAGAAGCTTTTGGAACTGGTTCGATACGCTTATTGTGGTTATAAGTCTTATTCCAGCTGACGATACGGAATTGGCATTGATAGCCCGTTTGGTACGTGTATTCCGCGTACTTCGTATGATTTCAATTATTCCAGAGCTTAGAATATTGCTTGTTTCTTTGGTAAAAGCTTTGCCTCAGTTGGCTTATGTCATGCTGCTGATGTTTATCATTTTTTACATATACGCAGCGGTAGGCAGTACGTTATTTGAAAACATTAATCCCGTGCTGTGGGGCGACATTACCATCTCAATGTTAACGCTCTTTAGAATAATGACATTCGAGGATTGGACAGACGTGATGTATGAAACCCAGGAAGTGTATTCACTAAGCTGGATCTTCTACCTCACCTTTATCTTTTTCACGGCGTTTGCGTTCTTAAATATGGTGATTGGCATTGTAGTAAACGTAATGGAAAGGGAAAACGAAAAAGCCCGCGCAGAGAAAGAAGCAGCGCTGCTAGAGGAGCAAATAGCACAAGGGCATGTTGAGCCAACGTTGCACGACGTTATGAAGGAATTACGCGAGCTTAAGGCCCAGGTGTCAGCGCAAGCGGTAAAAGGTGAAACAAACACCTCTGATTAAACCTCTACACCGTTTTTGATAACTCAAACGGCACTCTCGCGCGCTTCTAGAAACGCCCCAAAAATAACAAAGGCCACTGTGAGTGGCCTTTGTTTTATAAAGTTTGGAGTAAGCGGCAAAGCAGCATTGCTCTGCTAATTCACTTAACCTCGGCTAAACCTGTTTAGCACCCGGTGCTGGCAGGTACGCCTTACAAGCCGTACTGCGTTTTAAGCGCTTCCACCCTTTGTTTTGCAGCCTCAGTTGTAAACTCTCTACTTGCTAGCCTGCGTTTAGCCAAAGCGTCTTTGTCTAATTCAAGCAGCAAGGCTACGTGATTAAGATAGACTTCATCGTTTGCAATCGGCCCCGCAGAAATTTGCTCATAGAGTGCCAGTGCTGCCTCTTTTTCACCTTTCGCAATATGTATTTGGGCCAGTGTATCGACCGCATCGGCATTCTCGCGCTGTAGTGATACCGCTTTTTTGGCAAGTGTTTCCGCACGGGCTAAGTCGTTATCTTCAAACGCCAAATAAGCTAAGTTATTGAGCACAACAAAGTTGTCTGGCGTTTGTGTTAACACCTGCTCATAGGTTTCAATTGCGCTGTCTCTGTCGTTGCGAATTTGTCGCTCAGCTAACAGCATAGCGCTTTGAACATCGTTATTATGCGCCTTTACATGCTTTTGTAGAAAACTAAAGGCCTGCTCTTTTTCCCCAGACATTTCTAGTGCAGCCACAAGAAGTAAGGCATTGTCTGAATTAGGCGTGGCATCATAAGCCGCTTTAGCATGGTCTACCGCCTGCTCTGGCGCTTTCTCGATAAGGTGTAAACGAGCAATAACCCCTCTAACAAACGGCAGCGTTTTAACATCATCCGCTGTGTTGTTAATGATCTCCCACGCAGGCTTTGCCTGACCCAAACGGCTATGGAAATACGCTTTTAAAAGCGTTAATTGTGCGTCTGGGCGTTTTGCTAGCACCTTGTTGGTTAACGCTAGCCCTTGCTTAAACTGCTTTTGTGAATCAACGATAAGCAGTTTGCCCAGTACCGCGTTTTTATCCTGAGGGTAAAGGGATAACCAATGATCGAAAAATGCGGTCGCTTCTTTTACATTATTAGTCGCAATAAGCGACTGCCCTTTTAAATTCCAAAGCGCCTGCGGTGATGACTCGTCGCCTTTTACGTCGGCTAAAAGCGAGACTGTTTTATCAAGCTGATTGTTAAGGGAATACATCCTTGCGAGTAAAAGCCGTAAATTAAGCTGATCTTTGTTGCTATTAAACTGCGTTTGGGCATGCGCGATAACCTCATCGCCATTGCCTTTTTCAACGGCTAATGCAAACCACAGCGCTAGCGCTTGTACGTCGGCAGGGTTCTTATCAACAAATGCGCGAATGAACGCCATGGCATTATCTTTTTTGCCTTCTGCTACCAATAGCTTAGCCCGTGAATACGTTACTTCATTGCCCGCATCACTAAGTTCACTTGCTTTGTCGAGGTATTGGGCGGCATCTTGATACGCACCTTCAGCAGTAGCAATATTACCTAGGTAGATAAGTGGCGCAGCAGTTTCTGGCGATTGTTCGTGCCAGTCTTTTGCCGCAGTCTTGGCTTTATCAAGTTGATTGGTGGCAATGTAAGCGCGTAGCAAGGTCGCTTGAGATGTCACTGACTCAGGCGCTTTTTCTACCGCTTCTTCCAAATTAACCAGACCATCAATGTCGTTAAGTGAAAGCTGAAGCACACCTAAACGAGATAAATCATCAGCCGTAGTACTTACCGCCTCAGACTTTGCTACCATTTGCTTAGCACCTACCACGTTACCATCTTTAAGTAACTGATAGCTCGCCTTTGAGAAAAGTGCCGCGTCTACGCCTTGCTCCCCTTCCACCCGCGCCAATACTTCTAGCGCTTCATCATTTTCACCAAGCTGAAGCATGCTGTCTGCTAACATACGCAGGCCGGGATGATTATCAGGTAAGCTAGATGCCACCATGGTTAAGTGACGCTGAGCTGCCTCAAAATCTTGAATTTGATATGCACTAAACCCAGCGACCAATCTAACAACTTGGTCGCTTCTGCCGTTTTGCACCGCAATTTCCAAGTACTCTAAAGCATTGGCATAGTTTTCATTGGCCGACGCAATAATGCCTTTAAACGTATTGAGTAAAGGATGATTCTCATTAAGCGTTAGCAAATCATCTACAATGGGCTCTGCTTTATCGAGTTCTCTTATTTCAATGAGCAGCGAAGCATAGGCAAACTTACTGGTAACATCATCAGGGTAATGACTCACGTAAACGCCATAGACTTCAGCGGCTTTTGCCGGCTCACCACTTTGCAGATAGATTTTTGCTAACTGCTGAAGTACGTCTTTATTAGTTGGTGCTTGTTCGCGCAGCGCTTCAGTTGCTGCTAACGCGCCTTCCATGTCATTGTCTAAAACAAACGTATAGCTATCGATTAGCCCCTTGTATACCGAGCTTGTATCTAGCGTAGAAAGATCGGCTATTAACGTTTTTGCCTCTTCGGTCTTACCTAATTGCATAAGCGCCTGAAGCTTGTAAAACCCGACTTCCGCTGACTCTACCGCAGTCATACCTTCTGCGCGGTAATCCACTTCAGCAAGAGCATTTTCTGCTCCTGATTGCTGATAAGCGACAGATAAAAGAGGGATAACCTGACTTACGGGATAACCAAGCTCCATGGCTTTGTTTAATTCTTTTTCTGCCGCGGCAAAGTTGTTCTTTTGTAAATAAAGCTTGCCTAACTCGAAGCGTGGCTCAGCAGCATTAGGCCCTTTTTGAATTGCATTTTTGTACTCAACAATGGCTGCATCAATTTGCTGCTGAGAAACATAGTTTCTCGCATCTGCCAAGTGGCTTTCCATCGACTTTTCGCTACACCCTGACAAAAGCGCACTGGTCAACATAACCGCTAACGTTGTACGTTTAATTAATTTATTTGTTTTATGCTTTGTCATCGTAATTCCTTGCCCTTCCTCAAATTTTTATTGTCACATTGCTGCACATTGTAAAAAAACGCTCACCGCACTGCTTATTATTTCGTCAAATTTGTGCAATTTCGTGGCAACCTGTCCATTATTCGAATATAATACTGTTTTTTGCAACACTGCTGGCAAGCATATCGCGAAATACGCTAAGAATACGCTTCATTAACTCGCCGGACAGGCCAGTTCAACGCTGTATAGCGTCTTGCGATAATAAACCGAAAAAGTACGGTTTAGTCGTATGCCGCACCCTCCTTACTTAATGCACCAGGACCCTTAATGACAACAACTGTCGACATGACATTTAAAGACCTCAATTTACCAGAACCAATCTTACAAGCCCTTGAAAAAGTTGGCTACGAGAAACCGTCTCCTATTCAAGCTGAGAGTATTCCTCTTTTACTTGAAGGACACGATTTACTCGGTCAGGCACAGACAGGGACAGGAAAAACCGCTGCGTTTGCCCTGCCCATGTTGGCAAATATCGATCCTGAGCAACGTAAGCCGCAATTACTGGTATTGGCCCCAACCCGTGAATTAGCAATTCAGGTTGCAGAGGCGTTTCAGGTTTATGCGAGCTTTAGTCAAAAAATTAAAGTACTTCCCGTATACGGCGGCCAGTCGTACGACAACCAAATTCGCCAGCTTAAGCGCGGCGTGCAAGTGGTTGTTGGTACACCAGGGCGTATCATCGACCATATCAAGCGCAAAACACTAGACTTAAGCGAACTTAAGTATTTAGTGCTAGATGAAGCAGATGAAATGCTTCGCATGGGCTTTATCGATGACGTTGAGCTAATTCTTAGCCACGCGCCAGAAGAGCGCCAAACTGCGCTGTTCTCGGCAACCATGCCTGGCCCAATCAAGAAGATTACCCAGCGCTATTTGAAAGACCCTAAGCACGTCAAAATTGCGTCTAAGGTAAGCACTGCCAGCACCATTCGCCAGCGCTACTGTCAAATTGCGCCGCATCACAAACTTGAAGCGTTAACCCGCATCATGGAAGTGGAAGCGTTTGACGGTATGATTATTTTCGTACGCACGAAAACCGCTACCGTGGAACTTGCCGATAAGCTATCTGCCCGTGGTTACGATGTAGAACCGCTAAACGGTGACATTCCTCAATCTGCGCGAGAGCGTACCGTTGAGAAGCTTAAGCAAGGTCAAATTGACATACTTGTTGCTACAGACGTTGTAGCACGTGGTCTCGACGTAGAGCGTGTTAGCCACGTAATCAACTATGATATCCCTTACGACAGCGAGTCTTACGTACACCGTATTGGCCGTACCGGTCGTGCTGGACGTCAAGGTGATGCGATTCTATTTATTTCACATCGCGAAAAGCGCTTGTTGTTCTCTATCGAGAAGACAACTAAGCAGCCAATTGAAGCCATGCCAATTCCTTCAATTAGTGAAATTAACGAAACGCGTTTAAGCCGCTTTAAGCAATCGGTTGCTGAAGCAACGCAACACGATAGCATTGAATCTTTAATGCCTATTGTTGAGATGATTAAAGAAGAAAACGAAGCATCACCTGAAGTGTTAATGGCGGCATTGCTTAAAATTGCGCAAGGCGACGAACCTTTAATTCTTAAAGAAACCGACCGACCAGACATTAACAGCAAGCCTCCGCGCGATAGCCGCGAAAGAAACAGTCGTGATGGTCGTGAGAGAAAGCCGAAGGTACCACGTGGAAACCGCAAGCCTGAAGAAGGCATGCAGCGCTTCCGCATCGAAGTGGGCCATGTTCACGGTGCTAAGCCTGGTAATATCGTCGGCGCGATTGCGAATGAAGCGAATATCAACTCTAAGCACATTGGTGCTATCGAGATTTATGATAACTTCAGTACTGTTGATTTACCTGACGGTATGCCAAAAGAAACCCGTGACACCCTTTCGGGCACACGCGTAGCAGGTCAGCGATTGAACATTCGTGAATGGTCAGACACGCCACCTAAGCGCGACGGTCGTGGAAGCCGCGGTGACAAAGGTGATCGTGCACCTAGAGGCAACCGTGAAAACCGTAAACGTAAGAACTAAATAGCAACACTTCCAGCCTTTATATAACTAATTGCAATATGAAGGCTGTTTTCGTTGTTTTCTAATTAAAAAGAATTGGCGCAAAATAGTGTCAGTTCTTTTTTTGTATTTGAAGCTAAGAAAACCGCTATGGATTACTTTCCGTTATTCCTTGATGCCAGAAAACTCAACGTCCTTATTGTAGGGGCGGGTGAAGTTGCAGCCCGTAAGCTAGAGCTTATTATGAAGACCCCAGCCACCGTTACCGTGGTGGCACCTTGGGTTTGCGATACGGTTAAGCTGCTTGCTAACAACGAGAAAGTAACGCTCATTGAACGTGAGTTTCAAGACACTGACCTGTCAGACAAGGACATGGTCTTCATTGCCACCGATAAAGGCGATGTGAATCAGTATATCCACGACCTTGCACGCGCTAACAAAGTGCTGGTGAACGTGGTAGATAATACGCCACTTTGCCAGTTTATCACCCCCTCTATTGTCGACCGCTCGCCCATTATTATAGCCATGAGCAGTGGTGGCGTTGCGCCTGTTTTACTGCGTTATTTACGTCAAAAGTTAGAGACGGTACTTCCCGCTAATTTAAGTCGACTAGGTGCGTTTTCTGAGAAATTTCGCGAAAAAGTAAAGCAAACCCTTAACGGGGTAACCGCAAGACGCTACTTCTGGGAAGACGTGCTTGACGGCGACATTGCTGAAATGGTTGAAAAGGGCCAAGACAAGAAAGCCGATGAGGCGTTTGATGTGGCACTGCAAGCGGCCGCCGAAGATAAAAAGGTGGAAGGTCAGGTTTATCTTGTGGGTGCAGGCCCTGGCGACCCAGACTTGCTTACCTTTCGTGCCTTACGCTTAATGCAGAAAGCCGACGTGGTAGTTTACGACCGTCTGGTTTCACCACAAATCCTTGAGCTGGTGCGCCGTGATGCCGAGAAAATTTACGTGGGTAAAGCCAAAAGCAATCACACGCTCCCACAAGATGATATTAACCAACTTATGGTTGACGAAGCGAAAAAAGGTAACCGCGTGGTGCGTTTAAAAGGCGGCGATCCGTTCATTTTCGGCCGCGGTGGTGAAGAAATTCAAACCCTTATTCAGCACGGCATTGAGTTTCAAGTTGTACCCGGAATTACCGCAGCAAGCGGTGCATCAAGCTATGCGGGCATTCCCCTTACCCATAGAGATCACGCACAGTCTGTGGTATTTGCCACCGGCCACTTAAGAAATGGCACTATTGACCTTAATTGGCCTGCTCTTGCACAGAAAAACCAAACCGCAGTGTTTTACATGGGTTTAACAGGTTTGCCTATCATCTGCGAAAAGATGATAGAGCAAGGGCTAGATGCCTCTACCCCAATCGCACTTGTGCAATCTGCCACCACTGAAAAGCAGCAGGTGTTAACGGGTACGCTTGAAGACATTGTCGCTAAGCAAGAAAAAGCCCAGCTTCAGCCTCCTACCCTTATAATTGTAGGTAGCGTAGTTGGCCTTCACGATGAGCTAAACTGGTTTCAAGAGTAGGCCAATGAGATAGCCGCTTTTCAGATAGCCTTGTATTTTCTACTAAGGTACGCATACTCAGTAACACGACGTTGGTTATGAGTAGGCGTACTGCACAGTGTTTAGAAAAATTACTTCCCCACCATTAAGCGCCATCAATAGGGTGTTATTAGTGGGCTTGTATTGGCTATCGGTTGGGCTTTTCTTCTCAACCACCGCAGGGGCCGAGCAACTCAAATTCAAAAAGGCGCAGAGTGAATCGGGCGTACTATTTAGCTATGAATGGCTAGATATGGATAGCACTCGACAATCTATTTCCTTCGAATTACCTCACACCGCAATTAAAGCAGCACCAACTCAACAAGCCAACTATCGGCCCAAAATAGCCCAGCGTTACGTAACGGTTGCGCTGATGGAAGCGGCCAAAAAAGTTAACCCCAAAGAGGCCCGCGTTAAGATAATACCAAAGCGCGACTCTATTGATATACAGGTTAAAGGGGCGAATGAAGATAAGGTCGAGGCCATACTCAGCAACCTTAAAGCCGTCCAGCGAGAGGCGTATAACGCGTACTTAGATGAGCATTACTTTACGCGCTTCACCACGTTGTTCAATCAAAAGGCGATAAAACCCGACCATACCCGCTATGCCGCCGAGTCGGTGAAACCGCTGGTCGCCGCCTCGCAAGCGTTTTACGAAAAGGTCAACGCACAGTCTGATTCACGGGCGTACTTTTCGCTGATTCTAAGCTGGCTGCAAAGTATTCCGTATGACACACTTGAAGACAGAGTGGTAAGTAATGGTTCAGGCTATGCTCCACCCATTAACGTACTTATGCAAAATGTCGGAGACTGTGACAGTAAGGCTGTACTGGCATCGTCGATGGTTCGCGCATTTTTACCGTCCACGAAAATGATAATGGTATTTCTGCCCAATCACGCGTTGTTAGGCATAGCGCTCACCCCTATGGTAGATGATAGAACCATAGTCCACGACGGCGAGACTTACGTCCTCTACGACCCCACTGGCCCAGCCCTTATTCCATTTGGACAAGTCTCTGAAGACACTGAGCGTTATATAGTGACAGGTCGCTATCAAGTAGAAGCGGTGGACTAAAAGCGGCTTACTCACGCCCTACACAAAAGGCGGGCAAGTCATACCTTTAATTGAAATTTAGTGGGAAAAAGCGCCTTCAAATGAGTCAAGGCGCTTTTGGTATAAACCTATGAATTGTTGGTACGCGTTTAAGCTATAGGTTTTCTTCGGCAAAACTCGCCAAGCGGCTTCTTACCACCCCATCTAAGTTAATGGTGGCACTGCCAGAGAAGTCTTTAAACTTCTCAACTAGATAGGTCAAACCCGAGGTCACAGCACTTAGGTAATTGCTGTCTATCTGCGCTAGGTTGCCCCCAACAATGAGCTTAGTGCCTTCACCACAGCGCGTGATAATGGTTTTAAGCTGTGACGCCGTTAAGTTTTGCGACTCATCCAAAATCACGATAGCGTTTTGAATGCTTCGCCCTCGCATAAAGTTCACCGACTTGTACTGAATGTTGGCTTTTTCCATGATGTAATTCATAGAGCCTTTGGTATTCTCATCGTGTTTGTGAAGCACTTCAAGCGAGTCAGTAATAGCCGCCAACCAGGGCAACATTTTTTCCTCTTCGGTTCCCGGTAAAAAGCCAATAGATTCGGCAATTTCAGGCGTGCTTCGCGTTACGATGATCTTATCGTACATGTTTCGCTCTACCACCATTTCAAGGGCAGCAGCTAGCGCAAGGAGAGTTTTACCACTACCGGCAGGCCCGGTAAGGATAACCATATCAATGTGCGGGTCGAGTAGCGCATGAAGCGCCATAGCCTGGCCGATATTTTTAGGCGTAATTCCCCACGCATGACGGCCCATTAAGCGTTCGTAACCTAAATCCAGTACCTCTAAATGATCGTCGGTAATTTCTTCCACCAAGCCTGCGAACTGTTTGGTTTCATCTAACAAGAACTCATTTACATACGCTTCTGGCAGCATAGATTTGGGAATAGTATGAATGGTGTCTCGCCCTTCGGTGCGACTATCCACACTTTTTACGCTTTCCCAAAAGTTGCCTTCAAATGTATGGAAGCCTCGGGATAGATACTTGATGTCGGTAATGAGTTGGTCGGTGCGATAATCTTCAACATGAGCAAGGCCTGCCCCTTTCGCCTTAAGCCGCATGTTTAAGTCTTTGGTCACCAATACCACTTTTTGCGGCGCAAACGTCTTTTGTAAATGCAGCGCTACGTTAATAATGCGATTGTCATTCTCATTGCTGGTAAAGACCTGCTGAGACTCAACCATGTTAAGGTCGGCGAAAATAGATAAACTGCCTGAGGGTGCCGTTTGTCCCGCGCCTAACCCATCTATAGATACGCCAGCCAGCATATCTTCTGGCGTTGCATCGTGGAGTAAGTCCTCCATTGCGCGAATGGATACCCGTGCGTCACGCGCCACGTCTTTTTTGCTGTCTTTGATGTAGTCGAGCTCTTCCAATACAGTCATTGGAATTACAACGTCGTGTTCTTTAAAGGAGAGAAAAGCGTGGGGTTCGTGAAGCAGAATATTAGTATCGAGGACGTAAATCTTAGTTTCGGTAGAATTTTTTCTTGGCATCCTTCACTCCGGTAAATAAAGCCAGGTTAGCCGTTATGCTCTTTAATGAACGCACGCGCTAACAAGCTGCAGTTACGGTTGTAGGAGAATGCCGCTCGAAACAGGACCTCTTCCCCTACTCGCGTCGACTGAGAAGCAGTACTACTCATTCTGCCTCGCGAGTTCGTTAGTAAAATAGCGAACCCTTAATTCCACCATAATCCAGTTTTTGAGAATTAGCACTGTTTTTTGATATTTATTTTGTGGAGTGACTCGCCTTTGCACTTCTCGCACATTCGTAATACTAACTACTTTGCTAACACGCTATTCTTCTTTATCAGCGAAGTACCCTGCCCGTTCCAAAATAATCTGAGTCTGGCTTTGCGCTCCTTCTAGCGCCGCTTTTACGCTTTTTTCCCCAGTAACCACATCATTAATTTGTGCCCCTACGGCGTAACCGATAGCGGTAAATTCTGGGATAGGGATAAACTGTTTGCCTACCATGGCATTACCTGGTTTATCGCTTGAAAGTAACTTCAATGCTTGATGTTCAAAAGCCGCATAAGGTACGGCTTGCAGATAATCGCTAGAATATGTTGAGTGTCGAGTACCAGAAGGGGCCGCGTATTCTCCGTGGGCTTTCTTAAGTAAATTAATAAAGGTTTTAGACGTTAAAAAATGCGCAAGTAACTGCGCCTCTTCTACATAGCGAGATTTTTTCGGTATTGCAAAATTCCATGACCAAAACCATTGCGCCCCTTTCTGTTGCTTACCCAGCGGCGCATAGGTTACTCCGGTAAATTGAGTCACTTTAGAAAAGCGATCATCAAATAAAGCCCCGCCTAATGAAGAAGCGTCAACGAAAAAGGCTAATTTCCCTTGGGCAAAGAGCTCTTGATTCTCTTGCCAACCCATATCATGATTATCAGGCGGCCCATATTGCCTAACAAGCTCAGCATACATACCGACTGCATCAAACCATGCCTTACTATCCAGTGTGGGCTGCATGTTGTTGTCTAACCACGCACCGCCATAGGTGTTGGCCATGGTGCTCACTAATGCCATATTCTGCCCCCAGCCCACTCGCGTTCTAAGCCCTATACCATAGACTTCTTTTTCAGGTATATGCACTTGTTTAGCAAGAGACTTAATATCGTTATAGGTGAGTACAGTGGGTAGACTTAATCTAAACTTTTCTAGCAGGTCTTTTCGGTAAAAAGTAAGCGTAGTTTCAGCGACAAAAGGCAATCCATAAAGCTGGCCATCGACAATGTTTGCATGCAGAGCGGCAGGAATAATATCGTCGATATCGTAATCGGCGGGATGCGATTTGAAAGGAAGTAGAACGCCTCGTTTAGCCCATATGGGAAGACCATAGCTGCCGATTAACACCAAGTCGAAGCTGTTTTCGTTAACAGAAAAGTCACCTAGCAGTCTACGGCGCAAAACGGTTTCATCCATTATTCGCCATTGAATATTGGAGTGCAGCAAAGGCGAATCGTGTTTATCTAAGTATGCTTTAGCTTGAAAAACGGCATTAATATCTGGCGCCCCGACAACTAATGCCTCTTCCCCCTGTGAAGCGTCATAGACGCCATATTTCTCGAGTGTGAGCGTTAATAATCCGCTTTGTTTTTGTTTCTGTAACGCTAAGTTAAATTTCTCAATTAACTGAGAGGCTCCAGGTGTCTGCTTAGACAGTGCGAGATGATAAGTGCTAGCTACCTCCGCTCCAGGGATAAAATTAAACTTCCCAATTAAATTGGGCCGTTCATTTACTAACGCCTCCTTTGCGCTGTATTTATCAATAAACAGTACATCAATTCGTCCTTTACCAAGTAAATCCAATAGGTTAACGGTAGATGCTCCCGGATACAGGTTGAAAAACGTTTCATTTGATAAGAATTTGGGGGCTGTCGTCCCCCTCAGATACCCGATTCCTCGTAAATTTTGTCGTTTAAGCCATTCAACAAGGTTGTCGGGGCTACTGTTATCCTTGAAATCTTTCGTCCTAATTAGGAACCCACTTGCTCCTGCAGGGATCGCATCAGATAAAAGGAATGCGTCTGTGAAGCGCTCATGATGGTGAACAGGAAATACGCCATCGAGTGCTCCCTTCTTTGCCAACATCACAGCCCTAGCATGAGGATAACGCTCAACGATAAGCTGCTCATCTAGTTCTTCAAAAGCTTTTACCACCACTTCATTTACGTATCCTTTCGACACGTCTTTGCTGTCACTAAAGGGGCTAACTTCCGAGGTTGCAAGCACGATAGGACGAGCATAGGCCAGCTCGCTAATAATGAGGGCAGTGACAAATAGGCAGCGAGCGGCAGTCGCTAAATGTAGCATTAACGGCGGGACTCGAAAGCTAGAGACAAAACGTCTTGTCTGCGACACTATGCAATTCCTTTTGTGGAGTAAGTGTTAGATAAATAGCAGATAAAAACAAAAAGTGCGTTACTATCGTCAAATAATTTACCATTCAATCAACCGACACTTGTTAACATCACCTCAACTCTACTTATCGAGTATAGGCATGCCGCCTGGCACAGCGACTTTCTTAACATTACTTGAGCCTTACAACGCCCCCGAACTTATTAACGCCATAAAGAATGCAACCAGCAACGATGATAAAAAGGCGATACAAGGCATACAAGCCCTGTATAAAATGCATTGGCAGTAGACACGACCATTTGAGAACCACATGGATGTGTTTATGCGTGTTGCAAATTCGCCCCCTCTACGCCTATGTAGTAAAAACGACAACCAATAGTCTAGTATTAATGACTTATCACAGCGCAATGCGTACAATACCGCCCCCCGAAAAACAGGTTGGTGATTTATGAGTTCAGATAGTCAATTTTCAGTTGGTCAACGTTGGTTAAGCAACACGGAAACAGAGCTAGGTTTAGGTGTGATTATGGGCACCGATTTCCGTTCAGTTGAAGTATTGTACCCCGCAACTGGCGAAGCACGTAAATATACCAAACAAGACGCTCCACTAACGCGACTCATCTTTGAAATTGGCGAAACAGTAAAAAGCCAAGATGGTTGGGAAATGACCATTACAGAAAAAGAAGAAAGCCAAGGGGTGTGTATTTATCACGGGCTTCGTGAAGACACCAAAGCGCAAGTGCGTTTGCCCGAGACGATGCTAGACAGCCATATTCAACTAAACCAACCTGAAAGACGTTTGTTCAGCCAGCAGCTCGACAACCCAAAGTGGTTCGATTTACGAGAGCGTGCTTTAGACTATCAATACGACTACCTTCGCTCTAGCACTATCGGCCTGGCTGGCGCGCGTATTTCTCTTATTCCTCATCAGCTTCACATTGCTTCAGAAGTCGGCGGTAGACACGCGCCGCGCGTACTCCTTGCCGATGAAGTAGGGTTAGGTAAAACCATTGAAGCTGCGCTAATTATCCATCAGCAGCTTAAAACGGGCCGCGCTGACCGCGTGCTTATTTTGGTGCCTGACTCATTAGTACACCAATGGCTGGTTGAGATGCTTCGTAGAGTAAACCTACCCTTTGCCATTTACGATGAAAGTCGTTGCGACGCGATAGAAGAAAGCGAAGCGTCTGATGCTGGCGAAGTGAATCCGTTTGAAAACGATCAGCTAGTACTTTGTAGCATCGACTTTTTAAGCCAAAGTGAAAAGCGCCAAAAGCAAGTTCAAGCCGCAAGCTGGGATTTGATGGTTGTGGATGAAGCTCATCACCTGGCGTGGTCAAGCGAGGCGCCATCAGCTGAGTATAAGTGCGTTGAAGCTTTAGCTAACCTAACGCCTGGTGTGTTGCTGCTTACTGCAACCCCAGATCAGCTTGGTCACGAAAGTCACTTTGCTCGCCTGCGTCTTCTTGACCCTGCTCGTTTTCATAGTTACAACGCTTTTTTAGAAGAAGAGTCGAAATATAGCCAGCTGGCCGACGCCGTCGCGCCACTGCTTTCAGATGCAGAGCCTAACGACAAACAACGTACCAAATTGGCAGAGTTCGCCCCTGATGTCATGGAGCACGCTGGCGATTTGGGCACACCAGAAAACCGCCATGCGCTGTTACACCAGTTAATTGACTGTCACGGCACTGGCCGCATGCTGTTTAGAAACCGTCGCGCTAATATTGAAGGCTTTCCTGAACGTAAACTGAGTGCTTATGAACTAGCGCTGCCTGAAGTCTACGCAGATGCGGTAAGCGGCGGCGACCTGACTTACTCGCTTTACCCCGAGCGAATGGCCAGCGTGGTAAATAGCTGGACTAAACACGACCCTCGTGTTGAATGGCTGCTTGACTTCATGCAGAGCGTTAAGCCTGAAAAAAATACTGCTTATTTGCGCCAGTGCTCGTACTGCGCAAGAGCTAGGTGAAGTCATTCGCACTCAATCAGGCATTCGACACAGCGTATTCCACGAAGGTATGAGCATTGTAGAGCGCGACAAGGCTGCTCACTACTTTGCCGACGAGGAAGAAGGTGCACAAATTCTACTGTGTAGCGAAATTGGCAGTGAAGGCCGTAACTTCCAGTTTGCCCACCATTTGGTGTTGTTCGATTTACCCATTACACCTGATTTACTGGAACAGCGCATTGGTCGACTCGATCGAATTGGCCAAACGCAAACAGTACAAATTCACGTACCGTATCTTGCTAAGACCGCGCAGCATGTGTTGTTAGATTGGTACCATGAAGGACTAAACGCATTTGAGAAAACCTGCCCGACAGGCTCTGGCGTGTTCGATGACGTTAAACCGTTGCTTGTTGGTGCATGCTTACATCCCGATGATATAAGCGCTTGTGATGAACTTATCAATATGAGCGTAACGCTGAACAGCCAGCTTGTAGCGCAGTTGGAGGCCGGACGAGATCGCTTACTAGAGTTAAATGCCTCTGGTGAAGGGCGCGTAGAGCAGTTACTCGAAGACATTGTTACCCTTGATAGCGAACAAGATCTATCGCGCTTCATGGGCCGCGTGTTCGACGCTATCGGTGTACAGCAAGAAGAGAAAGGCAACGACTGCTTTATTCTTATGCCTACCGAGTCTATGGTGAGTCAGCTTCCTGGCCTTAACCCTGAGGGAATGACAGTCACCTACAAGCGCCGTGTGGCAACAACCTTAGAGAACGTGCAGTTTCTTAGCTGGGACCACCCTCTTGTTCATACCGCCATTGACGTTATCCTTACGGATGTTCACGGCAAGAGTAGCATGGGCTTTATTGCTGAGCCGTCGCTGCCAAAAGGCGCATACTGGATAGAGGCGTTATTTGTTCTTCATGCTCAAGCGCCAAAAGCGCTGCAGCTTAGCCGTTTCTTACCGCAGACGCCGGTACGCGTATGCTTAGATGCCCAAGGAAATGCGTCTGACCTAAGCTTCGATGTGAAACGTAAGATTGGACGTAAAATTTCAGCGCAGCTATTGAAAGCCCTGCAACAGCCACTTGAGTTGGCTATTGAGAAGGCGCGTAAGCTTGCCCACCAGCAGGCCAATCAAAAGCAGCACGACGCGTTGAATACCATGCACTTGACCTTGGGCGAAGAAATTCAACGTTTACGCGACTTACAAAAGCGCAATCCAGCGGTGCGAGACAGTGAAATTGAGTTCATTGAAACTCAAATGAATGCCCTTGATAAGGTAATTCAGGAAGCTGATGTTCAGCTAGATGCGTTGCGAATTGTGGTAAACAATCCGTAACGCTCCTCCTTAACGGCTACTTATAAGTGACACAACGCAATGGCTAACCCGAGCTTTGTTTATAACCCACCAATGACGCCTTATCTTGATATTTTGTATCAGGATGAGGATATGGTGGTAGCACACAAACCCAGCGGGCTATTGAGTGTTCCCGGTAAAGCACTAGAACACCGCGACTCTCTGATTAGCCGTGTTAACACTGTGTACCCCACTGCTACCGTGGTACACCGGTTAGATATGGCCACTTCGGGTATTTTAGTACTGGCACTTAACAAAGACAGTCATCGCCATATCTCTAAGCAGTTCGAGCTTCGGCTAACCCAAAAACGCTATTTCGCGCGGGTTCACGGCCATATAGAGGAAGATTCGGGCGAAGTAGACTTACCCCTTATCTGCGACTGGCCTAATAGACCAAAACAAATGGTGGACTTCGAACGGGGCAAAAAAGCCATTACGCGGTTTGAAGTCATTGAGCGTGCCACTGACGATGCAGCGCGCCGCTATACCTTAGTGGCGTTATATCCCATTACAGGGCGCTCACACCAACTACGGGTACACATGCTAGCCTTGGGCCACCCAATCTTAGGTGACCGGTTGTATGCTCATGACGAGGCGCTTAGTATGGCCCCTCGCCTTCAACTTCACGCTGAAAGTTTAAGCTTGACTCACCCAACATTGGAAAAGTGGTTACATTTTAAAACCCCTATCCCGTTTAGCCATTATCGCCCGAGCGCCCTTTCTATTGATAGAGACTAGCGTTAATTTGCCTTTTACTATGACGTGCCCCCCCGTTATTCTTTTTAACCATTGCTATAGTTTTTACTTAGAGTGCCGATAACTGTTTCAGTTATTGGTACAAACGAAGCAACGGGTAAAGCACCAGTTAATGGGTAGAACTAAAAGGTAAATCTCTCTTCTATGAAAAGGCAAACTATCCTTCTGTTATTTGCTGTCATCGTATCCCTCTTACCTATGACGGCGCACAGCAACTTTCTGAAAGACGTGAGTAATGCTTACTTACCTGGTGAAGTAAGAACAATCATGGTGGGTGAAGGCGAAGCACCGATCATTGAAATAGGGGCCAAAACACCACTGCCTCTTGGTACAGCCATAGTTCTTACCGAACCTTTCCCATCTAGCCTCACACTTTCACAAGGCAATAGCCTTGCCGATTTGCTCGCAGAAAAAGGCTGGAACGTAGTCATTAGCCCTTTTCATTTACCCGTAACACCCAGTGAGCCAATAAACGAAGATACGATTCCTGGTTCTTCGAATGAGGGTGATAGCGCGCCTTCATCACAACCCAATGAGATACACCCTCGTAGCAATCAACTCACACAATACCTTAGCTTCGAAATGACCGTTACTTCGCTCACGCTTCAACTCAGCGCGTTGAATAATTATTTACAGGACCGAGGCGGCTATCGCATGGTAATAGCCCAAGGCATGCTTGCCACCACATTTTTGTCTGCCACAGAACAACAGCCCGCCTTAGACCCAGATACATTCATTGCCATATCGCCCTTTTGGCCCGAAGAGTCAACCAATAACTTAGTAATAGAAACCATGGCTCAGGCCAACTACCCTGTCCTAGATGTTTCTCTTAACAACTTTAATGATTGGGAGAGCAATACCACATTAAAAAAGGAAAATTAGAGCAAAAAACGCACTAAAGTTGCACTACCGGCAAATAAATATTCCAAATAATTCTTTAACCTTTAGTATAAGAGATATTCACAAACCCCCACAAATTCAGATGGTTGCAAATAGCGCCATAGGCTGGACTCGCCACTTGGGCTGGTAATTTATTCACCTACCGATTAGGCTAAATTAGCACCCAAAACAGTTACCTAAGTATTTCAGACAAAATAATACCCTGCCCTGGCACGTGGTAACTGCGTTATAGACTATAATATTTCATAGCAAACAGAGACGGTTGAATTACTTGTGAATGTTCAAGATTTTGTAGACAACAAAGCAAAGCAGCTGTGTTTCTATTTGAGAGCATTTTGGCAAGGAGAGCTTCCTATCGAGGAGATCGAGCTATTTTTCTGGGATAGTATGGAAGAGTGGGGCCAAATTGAATACACGTTAACCCAGCCCTATACACAAAAAGAACGGGTGTTTTGGCATGTACTTCATCAAGTGCATTACTGGAACGAAGAGAAACTGACAAAAGATCAGTTTCTCATTGATGAACTTAATAACTGCGTCAATTTTCTCGAAGGATTAGGTCATTGCCCTTTGGACTGCGTGGGGATACGCCCTTAGGCTCCCGTCTACGGCAAAAATAAGTGACCAACAACGTCACAGGATGTCGATACTTACCTATTGCCGCTCAATGGGTTATTGCTAAACCTCGTACTTCGTGGCTCAATATGCTTTTGAGTTATTGCCAAAGGCTGAAGTTTTGCTTACCGCTTTAAAAACGTTCAACGACAAACGCTATTTAAGTATTTTTCTGTTTGGTATTTCCAGCGGTTTCCCTTGGATAATGATTGGCTCAGTGCTATCAGCGTGGCTAAAAGACGAAGGCTTGTCCCGCTCTGCAATCGGCCTTTTCGGAATTATCTTTGCCACTTACTCATTCAACTTTTTATGGTCGCCCCTTGTAGATAAGCTCAAGCCACCACTATTAGGTCAGCGTAAAGGGTGGATTTTCGCTATGCAAGGCTGCATCGTTTTACTCTGTCTTGGTATGTCGCAGCTAAGTGCAACTTACGACTTGTATTACGTAGCGTTAATTGGTCTGCTCATTGCTGTAGCGTCAGCTACACAGGACATCGCCATTGATGGCTTTCGCATCGATTGTGTGGAAAAAGAGGATAAAGACGGTATGTCAGCAGCGTCCTCTGTGGCGACGGCTGGCTGGTGGACAGGGTATGGTGGGCTTGGTGCCATACCGTTTTTCTTGGCCGACTTAACGACGTGGTCATGGCCCAACATTTATCTTTTGCTAAGCGTAATAATGGTACTTTTAATGTACGCTACGTGCATAGCAGATGAACCTCAGATTGATAGAGAGGCTTTGCTTGAAAAGATAACAGACGCCAACGCTACGAGCTCGCCACTTGTCTATTGGATTAGAACCACGCTTATCACGCCTTTTGCCGAGTTTTTTAACCGCAATGGTGTGAAACTAGCAGCGTCGTTTCTGCTTTTCATCTTTCTATTTAAAATTGGCGAAGCATTTTTAGGGCGCATGAGTATCGTTTTTTATAAAGAGGTAGGGTTCTCCAACAGTGACATTGCCACCTATTCGAAATTACTCAACTGGTGGGTGACCATTGTTTTTTCTTTGTTAGGAGGCTTAGTTAATATTCGCTACGGCATATATCGAGGGCTGATGATTGCGGGCGTCGCCATGGCGGCGTCGAATCTTCTTTTTGCGCTGATTGCGCAAACGGGCCCATCCACCTCGTTACTCGCCGTCACGGTGATCGTTGATGGGTTTACCGGCGCATGGAGTACGGTAGCGATGGTCGCTTTTATCTCGCTGCTGTGCAACAGAGCCTTTAGCGCCACTCAGTATGCGCTGATGGCGTCATTAAGTGTAGCCGGCAGGACATTGGTTGCCTCTAGCAGCGGTATTGTTGTTGATAGCTTAAACGGCAACTGGAGTTTATTTTTCATCATTACTGCCGTAATGGTTATTCCAAGCCTTTGCTTTTTGTATTCAATTCGTCACCATATAAAGCGCGTGGAAACGGCTTAACACTCTAACTAGCTTGCCTGTTAGCAAGCTAGCGTTGGCTTGTATCATAAATGCGATATTGATTTCGACCGCTTTCTTTTGCGTCATAAAGCGCCTTATCTGCGCATTCTAACCATGCCAGAGGGCCTTTAAACGCTGAACAAAATTGGGCAAGACCAAGGCTGACGGTGAAATTTATCGACTCGCCTTCGTGCTCGACCACCAAACGCTGTGCGAGCTGACGAATTCGCTCAGCGACAATACGCGCATCTTCAACGGTAGAGTCATTGAGGATAATCGCGAACTCTTCTCCACCATAGCGCCCGGCTAAATCGGTTTCGCGCACACAGCGTTTTATCAAAGCCGCTAGCATTTTTATGACCTTGTCGCCCGCCTGATGACCGTAGGTGTCATTAATGCGTTTAAAGTGGTCAATATCTAGCATAACTGCCGTGCTAGGCTTGTCTCTTCTAACGCAAAGCTTATACATTTCGTCAAAACGTTCTTGCCAGTAGCGACGGTTGAATAGCCCGGTTAGGCCATCTACACGGCTCGCTGTTTTAAGCTCTTGATTGAGGTGCTCCATACCTAGCTTACCTAGCGCTTGCTCTGTCACATCGTATACAAGCATACAAAAACGCTCCACATTGCCATCTTTATCAACGATGGGAAACATGGTCACGTTCTGATACATATACTCAGCAGCACAGGTAACGGGGCGATTACAGGCAAATTTGAATAGGTAAGGGCGCTGCTCCCAAATAATAAACACGGGGCTTTTCAAATTAAAAACCGGGTCGACCTTGGTTCTAAGCCACTTTTCTTCTATTTCAGGAAAGTGGTCAAACAGGCTATGCCCGATTATAAAATCGACTTTTTTAGCACTGTGGTTTTCTAAAAATTTGTTCCATACTTGTACGGTGAAGTTTCTATCGAGCACGGCAATACCAACCTCAATAGAATCTAATAATTCCAAGGGAACTTGAGATACCGCACTGCGATTCAAAGTATCAATGGATGCATTCATAGACCTTCCTTGTCATCTGTATCGTAGCTATCGTCAAGTAGGCGCGAATAGACCTGACTCATGGCATCGCCGGGAAATAGCAGCAGTAAATCAAAGGAAATATCTCGCGCTTTGATTGCATAGCCTATTTCAATAGCCATAAGTTTCCCCCAACGTTGTACGTTATCGCTTAGCAGCGCTGATAGGCCTTGATGCTGCCCCAATAACACAGGGTGTGTGTGACTAAACGCCACCTTTAGCTGTTCTGATAACCCGTTTAAACACGCCCCTATTAGAATATTAGACACGTCCATAAGGGCTTCTAGCGCTAGTTTGTCAGATGACGCCGACGGCGGGTACTTAAGCAGCTCAACAATGTTTTGAGAGTTCGTATCGTTAAAGATTACCAGTGCTTCCCCACTAACCCCCTCACTAATGAACCCTTTTGAAACCGCAGACACACTCTCGTTGCGGTTAATCTCGGCTACCGCCATGGAAAGTTCGTTGCTTTCAATCAGATTAACATTGGGAATGGGCAGGTCAATAAACTCACCAAGTAGCTCTGCTAAGCTCTCGCCTGCCCGCCCCATGGCAATGTTCACCATTTCGCGACAGGCGTCTAACTTTTCTTCGGTGCTTGTAACACGTTGACTTGCGGTAGCCTTAGTTTGGCTAGCTTCTTCTACTTTTTGTAATTTGGCACCAGAAGAGTGCGTTTCTCCACTGTAAATACCATAAGACGATAAAATATGGCTGAGCTTATCGTTGTCGATAGGCTTTCGAATAAAGTCCAACGCACCCAAGGCGAGCATCTTTTCTCTCGCTTGCGCCTGAACGTCACCAGAAACCACAATCACTAAACACGGAAGGTCGTGCTTGCGAATTTCTTCCATCGTTTGGTAGCCGTCCATTACCGGCATGTTAAGGTCTAGAAAAACTACATCGCCTTTGCCTTCTCGAATAAGCGTCAAAGCTTGCTCGCCATTTTCAGCAAAAGAAATATCCACATCCCATCTATCGGGCAAGCTACGCGCCATTTGACGCCTAGCGAAACCTGAATCGTCGCAAATCAATATTGGAGTACTCATGGATACTCCTTATATGGCAACAGGGGCTTTAATATGTGGGTGAGATTGATAATTTTTGAGCGTAAAGTCGTCGAATGTAAACCCAAAAATATCTTTTACTTCTGGGTTAATTTCCATTGTTGGACGTTCGAACGGTTCGCGACTGAGCTGTAGCTCTACCTGCTCAAGATGGTTTGAATACAAGTGAGCATCGCCCAACGTATGGATAAAGTCACCAGGCTCTAAATCGCACACCTGTGCAATCATCATAGTAAGTAGCGCATAGCTTGCAATATTGAACGGAATACCTAGGAAGATATCACCGCTTCGCTGATAAAGTTGGCAGCTTAGCTTTCCATCTAGAACATAGAATTGAAAAAGCGTATGACAAGGTGGCAACGCCTGTTTACCCATGGCGGCATTTTCTTTTGGCGAATAGTTAGTATCTGGCAATACCGCTGGATTCCAGCCACTCACAATAAGGCGACGTGAATCAGGGTTGTTTTTAATTTGCTCTACAACCTCGGCAATTTGGTCGACTGACGTACCGTCACCGCGATCCCAGCTACGCCACTGATGACCGTAAACAGGGCCAAGTTCGCCTTCATCTGTGGCCCACTCATCCCAAATCTTCACGCCATGCTCCTTCAAATAGGCAATATTGGTTTCGCCTTTAAGGAACCAAAGAAGTTCATGAATGATTGATTTAAGGTGACACTTTTTCGTTGTCACCAAGGGGAACCCTTCCTGCAGATTAAAGCGCATCTGATACCCGAACACACTTAACGTACCTGTACCAGTTCGATCTTCCTTTTTCACACCTGTATCACGTACATGGCGCATTAGAGCGAGATATTCTTTCATCGTTATTCTTATATTTTTTTACTGTTCAACACGGTCTTTGCCGCGCGTATACGCACGGACTATTAATCCTATTCCTAAAGCTATCATAGGTAAACAAAGAAGTTGCCCCTGACTGAGGCCCATTTGGTATAGGCCAATATGAGCATCGGGCTCTCTGAAATACTCAACGATAAATCTAAAGCTACCATACCCAAGCAAGAACAAACCACTTACCGCCCCTACCGGACGCTTTTTAGCTGAATATAGCCATAGAATAATAAAGAGCAGAACACCTTCAAGGGCAAATTCATAAAGCTGCGACGGGTGGCGAGGAATATTGCCCGCATTAGGGAAGATCACTGCCCATGGTACATCCGTACTTCGCCCCCACAATTCCGCATTAAGAAAGTTACCTATTCGCCCCGCGCCTAAACCAATTGGGACAAGAGGCGCTACAAAATCGCCTAATCGTAAGAACGTTGTATTCATACACTTAGCGCGCCAAAATAGCGCAGCTAAAACCCCCAGCAGCCCGCCGTGGAAGGACATACCGCCGGCCCAAATTTTAAATAAATACAAGGGGTCGTCGAGGAACATGCCAAACTGATAGAAAAATACATAGCCAATACGGCCGCCTAATATCACTCCCACAAAGCTCCAGAAAAGCAAATCGCTTAACTGCTCACGGCTCCAGCTGGTTTGCGACAGGCGCTTTTGTGCTAATAAATACGCGGCAATAAAGCCAACGAGATACATTAAACCATACCAACGTACGCTTAGCGGGCCCATACTGAAGATAACGGGGTCGATACTGGGAAATACCAGATAACTGCTCTGTTCCATTACTTTATTCAATTCCTAAAATCATTCTAATGCTTACCAACACGAGTAAGCACGCCAACATTGCTTTTAACACCCGCACATTTACTCGCTGTCCGAGCTTCGCCCCTATGTTTGCGGTAAACATAGAGGTGGCAACAATACCAGCTGTGGCGGGCAAATACACATAACCTAAACTATGTTCTGGTACATCTATCGCATTCCACCCAGCAATCACGAAACTCGTAGTACCAAAAACAGCAATAACGAGCCCGCAAAAAGCGGCGCAGCCAATAGCCGCCCTAATATTCACACGAAACCACACTAGCGCAGGAACCAGTAACGCACCACCGCCAATGCCCATTAGCGCGCTTAGTATACCTGCTGTGCCGCCAACGGCTGCTAATGTACCTTTGGAGGCTTCATTATCTGATGCTTTTTGCTTACCAAAAATCATTTGCAGCGCAATTAATATTACCAACACCGCAAACACATCTTTGAGCAGCTCCCCAGACATGTGGCTGGCCACCTGGGCGCCGGCGATAGCACCAAACGCAATTCCCAAACCAGTATAAAGCACGATATAGCGCTGAATATTACCGAGTTTATAGTGCGCTAATGCCGACGACGTGCCGGTAAAGATAATGGTTGATAAAGACGTTGCGATAGCAACCGGCATAACGGTTTCAGTGGTCATGCCCATAAAGTGAACAAGTAAATAGCTAAGTGCAGGGACAATAATAAGCCCTCCGCCAATGCCCAGCATACCCGCAAGAATTCCAACGACAGAGCCTAAAATCAGACAGCTGACGATAATAACAACAAATGGGTCCATATGTCCTAAGCACCTGCTCGGATAAGGCCTCCTAGGCCCTTGGTTTCAAGATACTGGTTCAAGTGCACAAAGACTTCTTCATGGCTGACAGACGTCAGTGCCAGCGAAAGTAGCTGCTTACATTCATCCAGCGTTACTTTTCTGATAAGCCAGTTTATTTTTCTTAAGTTAAACCCGTTCATACTAAGGCGACGATAGCCCATCCCCATTAGTAGCAATGCGCCAGCAGGTTCACCGGCAATCTCACCACAGATAGTAACAGGGACCTGATTTTGATTGGCTTTTTGCACCACATCGTATAGCGCCCCCAATACCGCAGGATGATAGCTGTTGTACAGATCGGCAACCCGTGTATTGTTTCTATCTACCGCTAATAAGTACTGCGTTAAATCGTTGCTACCCACTGAGAAAAAGTCGACGTGTTTTGCCAATTGTGGCAATTGATAAAGCACTGAAGGCACTTCAAGCATAATACCGAGTTTAGGCTTATTTAGCGTTTGCCCCGACTCCGCAATCTCATCAGAAATTTCGTAAAACGCCTGATTAATTAATCGCTTTGATTCTTGTACCTCAGACACCGTAGAAATCATGGGTAGCATGATTTGCAAGTTGCTAAGCCCTACACTTGCGCGCAGCATAGCGCGCACTTGAACTAAGAAGATTTCAGGATGATCGAGTGTAAGACGAATACCTCGCCATCCCAAAAACGGGTTCTCTTCATTAATCGGGAAGTACGGTAAAGGTTTATCCCCTCCCACATCGAGAGTACGCATAGTGATAGGTAACTCAGGCGCGGCCTCAAGTACTTGGCGGTAGAGTTTCACCTGCTCTTGCTCTGAAGGAAAACGCTCGCGAAGCATAAAGGGTATTTCGGTACGATACAGGCCGACCCCTGCGCCGATTTGCTCTGCATTTAGTTCAACTTCAGCAGAAAGGCCCGCATTGATGTAAAGCGACATTCTGCAGCCGTCCACGCTCTCGCAAGGTTTATCGGCTTCTGCATCAATCTTCTCTGCAATGGCCGATTCTTCTTCAATCAGCTGAATAAACTCAGACTTAATGTTGCGCTCGGGCGAAACGATAACTTCACCGGAATAGCCATCAAGCAATATCTCTTTATCTTCAAGCAATGCTGGGGTGACGTTCTGACAGCCCATAACGGCAGGCACGCCCATCGCTCTTGCTAAAATGGCAGCGTGGGAGTTGTTCGAACCGCGAATGGAAATAATACCCTTGAGCTTATCTTTCGGAAACTCAGCAAGCATGGGCGCCGAAACTTCGTCAGCCACTAAAATGCTGGCTTCTGTAATTACCTTTTCGGTAACTTTCTGGCCGTTAGCCTCGTATAAAATATTTGCAAGAATGCGGTCTGACAGGTCAACGATATCAATGGCACGCTCCTGCATGTAAGGGTCGTCCATGGCCCGAAAGCGGGCAGCGTAACTTTCTACCACCATTTTCAGTGACGACGCCGCATCCCACCCCTGTCGAATCTTTTCTTCAACTTCCCGGCCTAAGCTATTTGCATCAAGTAAGTGATGATAAAGCTGGAAGATAGACTTTACGTCATCGGGAATAGCGTCATCAAGGCGGTTGGACAATGTATCGACATGGCCCCGCGTCACTTCGACCCCTTTGCGGTAAAGCTTGATCTGATCTTGCGGGGATTTGGAGCGCTTTACGACCCAGTTTTTGAGGTTAATGGACTTATCGGGCGACACCCCTTTACCAATTGCTAACCCCGGTGAGCCCGCGATACCGTGCACGTGCTTCTGTTGCGCAATGTTATCTGGGGAGTTTGAGAGCGTTAACGCACCGCGAATATCGGCATTGGTGATTTCTAAGGCTAATTGCGCTGCAAGGGTAACGAGAAACGCCTCTTCATCTTCACTGAAGCGTCGCATTTCTGCTTGCTGAAGTGTGATCACCCCCAACACTCGCCTTTGATTGATAATCGGTGTACCTAAAAAGGCGTTGTATTTTTCTTCTTTTACTTCGGGGTAATGCTTGAATCGAGGGTGGCTATGGGCATTAACGATGTTAAGCGGCTCTTCTCTTTGCCCTACAAGACCAATAAGCCCCTCTGAAAAACCTATGCGTACTTGCTCAACGGCATCTGGATGAAGGCCGTCAGTGGCTTTAAGTATGAATTCTTGCGCTTCATAATCGGCAAGATATATGGAACAAGAGTCTACGTTAAGGGTGTGCTTTACACGAGAGGCCAGCCTAAACAATGCGGTATCGAGAGCAGGAATTTGATTCATTTCCTGCACGATACGTTTTAACGTTGTTAACATTGCGCCTTGTTGACTTTGAGGACTCACCGATTCTTCCTTATCTACTCGAAGTTCGCTCGCCGCTTACTTTTTCATACATCGCTTTTCGCTCATGGCCTACTCTTTCGCTCATCGCCTTTTTTTTCGCTCATCGCCTTTTTTTCGCTCCGGGCTGAATACTCGCTCAGGGCTTTTTGCTCGCGACTCGCTCAGGGCTGCATACTCGCTC
Organism: Alteromonas infernus; assembly: GCF_902705815.1. Taxonomy (NCBI): domain Bacteria; kingdom Pseudomonadati; phylum Pseudomonadota; class Gammaproteobacteria; order Alteromonadales; family Alteromonadaceae; genus Alteromonas; species Alteromonas infernus. The sequence goes on along the minus strand of NZ_CACSIG010000017.1, from coordinate 35,339 downwards.
AGGGCTGTTTCACGCGATGCATCTTCAGCCCTGGCGTTGTACCGTTAGCCACGCCTTCGCTTTTTTCCACGCTTGTGTGGCGCTGCGCTTTGACGCTGCAAAGGGCGCTGCTGGGCAGACATAACAACAGGTGAAAACTCCTTCATTACCCGCCTGTAAACATCCCGCTTAAACGATACAACGTTCCTAATAGGATACCAGTAACTTACCCACCTCCAGTCATCAAATTCAGGATGACCTGTCTTAAGCACATTAACATCGCGCTCGTTGCAATCTAGCTGCAACAAGAACCATTTTTGTTTTTGCCCTATACAAACAGGGTTACTACCTTGTCGAATTAATCGCTTTGGCAGCTTATATCTAAGCCAGTTACGGGTAACACTTAAAATGGTGACATCTTTCGGTGTCAGCCCTACTTCTTCGTGAAGCTCCCGGTACATAGCTTGTTCAGCAGATTCCCCTTCATCAATTCCGCCTTGAGGGAACTGCCATGAATGTTGACCATAACGTCTTGCCCAAAATACTTGACCCATTTTGTTGCAAATCACTATGCCCACATTCGCACGGAATCCATCGGCATCTATCACATAGACTCCCGGGCACACTATACTGTTATATGTTTTCATTCTTCCACAAACTATGCTCCAATCATAGTCTTAATGTTCGCTCTTGCTTTTCAAACAGGAAATTAACGTCATTTATGCAACCACCAGCCTCTCCCCCCTCTTCGCCAGATAGTCTTTTAAAGCGTTGTCACGCGATTGCCGGGCTGACGCTTGGAGAATTAGCTGAAATGGCCCATGTTGCTATACCGGCAAACCTGCAGCGCCACAAAGGGTGGCCAGGCATGCTAATTGAGAAGTGGTTAGGGGCTAGCGCAGGTTCAAAGCCACAGCAGGATTTTCCAGAGCTCGGTATCGAGCTTAAAACTATTCCTATCGACGCTAACTTCTCGCCCTTAGAAACCACCTATGTATGCTTTGCGCCACTGTTGATGTCGCCAGGTATCACATGGGAAACCTCAAACGTTCGCAATAAGCTTCAGCAGGTGCTGTGGTTGCCCATTGAAGGTGACAGAGCTATCCCTCTTGCCGAGCGGCGTGTGGCGACGGGTTTTTATTGGCGCCCTAATGAACACGAAGACGCCCTACTCAGGCATGACTGGGAGGAACTGGTTGAGTACATTGCAACCGGGCAAGTCGAGTCAATCACTTCCCGGCAAGGTGAAGCCCTTCACATACGTCCAAAAGCGGCTAACGGAAAAGTGCTGACCGATGCATTAGGGCCAGAAGGGCAGCGCATTAAAACCCGCCCGCGAGGGTTCTATTTGCGTAAAACCTTTACGCAACAGATTTTAATGAATGCCTTTGGCGGATAAAAAAGCCCGCGTAGCGACTAAGCAAAGCATGCAGCAACTAATGCCATCTATTGGAGGATAAACCTGTTGGTGCACTCAACACGGTTGTCGCTCTACTTCTTTTGAGAGCGAGTGTGTAAGTGCTTGACCAGATACTCGCTTAAGAACTTTTCTGAATTCACTCCTATACGTTTTGCCACCGCTTCAAGTTTAGCATCACTGCGCAGCAGCACATTTTTCGCATACTCAAGACGATAATGAAAAATAAACCGCCTAAAGTTCTTTCTCTCTGAAAGCTGTAGAGCCAGGGCTAACGACGTAGGGTCGATATCAGCCCCTTTGCAAAACGCGCTCAGCGTAAGAAAGCGGGTTTTATACGCTTTCGATTCCAACGTATAGCGCTCGGCTTTTGAAATAATACTGCTAATTTCATAGGGCGTCGCTTTACCTTCATCTAGGCGCTCGTAATCAAGGGGGGATGGCGACGTACGGCGAATAAAGGTTAATGAAAACAACACGATTAATATTGCAGTACCTAACATTAGGTGATGAAAGCTTTCCCAAAACGGAACGGGAAAAAAACCAAAGGTCGCCGCCGTTACTAGTAAAATACTCATAAACGCGACACCGACCAAGCTGCCCATCACCCCAGCTAGCTTTGGCATTTTTAAATTTTTAATATCTACTGCCTGCTCAGGAAGGTGCCTGTGATACATTTGAATATGTTCGGTAATAAGAATACCAATTAACAGTACGCTAAACCCTGTAAGCAGTGAGGCGATATACGCTGGCCACAAAACAAAGGGCTCGCCGTGAGGTGACGACAACAGCCACTGCTGTTTATCCTCTACGGGGATCAGCAATACGGTGCATTGAAAAAGTGCAGTGACCACAACAGGCCACCACAGACGTTTTCTTGCCGTTGGGTAGGCCAGTAACATTGGCTTTATCGCACGGTAACAGCAGGTAATGGCTAAAACAGCAAAAACGTCTGACAGCCCGTAAATAACCGCTAGATCAGTAGCATGAGCGAGACGGAGCCATTCGTCTAACATGAAAAGTGGCCAGCACACAAAAGCGCCAATAAGCCAACACGTACTGCTTAAATTAACTTTTTGCACGAACAGACGCACAAACCCTACGGCATACACACCCAATAGTGCGTAAAGGCAATAACTAAAGATAGCTGAGGTCATCAGCGCCCTCCATCCTTGAGAAACAACGTACTAACACAGCCCTCGCCTGGTAAAAATTGACTACCAGTAAACATCACGTTGCATAGCGACGGTGCGTGTACGTTCCATAATACGTATTAGCGTACTGAGCTTTTCTGCGGTCCATTTACGAACCTCGTCATGCGAGTCTACCTCGGCATCATCTATCGACTGCTTAAGCATCAAAAGTGCGTTAAGCTCATCAATGCCGGTTAGCAAATCGAGCCAGGGCGCGCGGAAATTGCCGCGTTCTTCAACAAACAAGTCACCAAGTAAGAAGCCGCTCCACAAGGTTTGGCGCAACATGATTTCCACCGCACTATAATTCACTGGCCCCATGGTTTTACTTAACGGCATGCTCTGCTGTACCGTCTGCCAACCTTGTGAAAGCCAACCTTTAGCGTGGTCGAGCACGGGGTGGTCATAGCCTGTCGCTTCTTTCTGCCAAGGTTTGTTTTGAATAAGGCTAATTGCATGCAGCTTAATGTCGGTAGCGTCGTTATCGAAAAACAGCTTTTCAGGTTCGTGGGCCTGCATAAGCCCCGTTTGTCTGCCTTGTAAATAACTTACCACCGCGGGGTGCTTACTTAGTGTTTTACTAAACATGCTCTTTTTAGACAGCAAGTAACGCAGGCTTTGAAGGTCGTCCTGCCATCCCCATTTCTGCGCATGAGCGACGAGTTTTTTGTGCAGTGCCAATAATTCGGGGCATTGAAGGACAGGAAGATACAGTGAAACGCTTTGCAGCAACAGACGTACACTTTTGGCGACTTCCGCGAGCATTTTTATCGACCCGCTTTCACAGAATACGTGCTCGTGGTGCTGCCAATGTGCAAGCGCAGTTTGCACCGCTCGGCTAAATGCTTCTTCTGTCGTGGTGGTATCTTCTAGCGCGAGAAAATCAGGGAAGTGGCGAATTTTCGCATTAAAGCCATGCAGCAGTTGATAACCCTGGGCCGCTTTCGACACATCGCTCAGCCTTACCGGCATGTTGTCATTTATCAATACCGCTAGAGTAAACAGGGTATTAATATCACCCGACATTAGCTCTAGTTCAATTTCATTGATAGGTGAGCTGGCTTTTTCAGTGCTGGCTTTGCCGCAATCCAGCACGATTTCAACCTCGCTGTCATCAAGTGCAACTACATAAGCATTGCGCGTAAAGTGGGTGCTAAACTGCTTTGAGAGACTTGCGTTTTTAGCCGATACATCCCAGCCTTGTGGCCATACGCTTTCATCAAACAGGGCAAGGTCGGGCTGTGATTTTTCAAGGCTGACATTATATTCCATACGTTTGTGCAGGCCGCCGCTAACCACGCCGTTCGTTTTTAGGGTTTGTTCGTACTCACCATTATTCCCACGCACTCTAAAGCCCATTTTTTGATTTTGAAAATCGAGCTTTTCGGTATCGTAATAGTCGTTTTCCAAGCGCATTTCGCGATGCGAGTTAACTTGGATACGGTGTTTTTCAAAAAGAGGAAGGACCCGTTGCGTAAACGCTTGGTGCGCGTCGTCACCTGTAACAAATTTTAATTCTATTTCTGACATGGTTGCGCTAAGCACAGCTGATGATGCTGACACCTTACCTTTGTCACTTAGTTTTCGCAATGCTACAACACCTTTCTTAGGTGCTAAATTTAGACAAAAGTGGAACAAACTTGCCTTTATCGCGGTCAACCAATACCATCTTCACGTTTTAAATTCTAAAATTGGACTTCATATGATTCGAAAGTGGTTAGCAGCAGCCCTTATTGCGTGCTCTTTTCAAGCATTTTCGCTACAAGATATCGCTGATTTAGAAGCGTCTTCTTCACATTACATTCGAGATGACTTATTTATCTTCGTGCATACTGGGCCTGGCCGTAATTACCGTATTTTAGGGTCAATTGAAGCGGGTACCCCCATTACGGTACTTGCCAGAGATAACGATGCCGAGTTCACACAGATTACCGATCCGGAAGGTCGTAAAGGCTGGGTAGAAAGTAAATTTGTGTCGAATACTATGTCACAGGCAGAGCAGCTTCCTATCATCAGCGAGAAACTGGCAGAGAGCCAGAACAGTCTGCAGACCTTACAGTCTGACAACGCAAAGCTCCGTCAGCAGTTAAACGATGCTCGTCAGCAAGTATCGAAACTTACCACAACGAATGACGAGCAAGCCTCGCAAATTATTCGTTTAACGGCGAAGGTTGAAAGCGCGAATAAAGATGAGCTAGTAATGTGGTTTACCCGCGGCGGACTAGTGGCTGGCATCGGTATTTTGCTAGGCGTAATGCTAACCTATCTGCCAAAGCGCAAGCGCCGAAGCAGTGAATGGATGTAAGCGTTAATGCTTTTAAGAAACAACACAACAACGCCGATGACAATCATCGGCGTTGTTGTTTAGGGTGTGAGTAATTGCTGTCACATCCACTCTCGATTCGGGCAACGAGGCATTTTCATCGCGCCCCAGCCACAAAAGGGTCTCTGTTAGAGCGGCCATGGTCTACGCGAGACAAGGTTATTCACTTTTTTATTTTCACTATCTATAACCCGATGAAGCAAAGCTGAACTGCTTCGAGTGACGGCAATAGGCGTTCTTAATTCATGACGAGCATGGTTAACAAAATTTCGCTCTCGGTTAAGCGAATTGCGCATTAGGTGTGCCTATAACTTGACGCACGGCGCATCCCTACCTTCTGTTTACTAAAACATGAAAAGAGCGAATGATGCACCGAACGTGTGATTTCAGTTAACTATTGGCAGCTAGTGTCCCAAAAGCAGGGTTAAGACGGGGTTAAGGTGGGAAAAGTAGGCGTAAAGAATACGTAAAGTGCGCTAAAGAAAAGGGCCAGCATAATCGCCGGCCCTTACTTATGAATTTACATGATAAGGATTATCGCTTATTCATCATCTTCTACTAAGGTCATCAATGAGGTGTTGCCACCGGATGCCGTAGTATCGATACTGATGGTTTTCTCAGTCATCAAGCGTTGAATAAGGTTATCGTTATACTCGGCGGTAATAACCGGCAAGATAGCCCCTTCGCGCGATGACAGCATTGCCGTGATACGCGCCGTACGCTCAGTACTTGAGTCAACAACCACACCTGATAAGTCTTCATCCATTAATAGCGTATCTAAATGCGCAAGACGAGCGACTTGGAATAATCCCTTCGGGGCACCCGTTGACTCAAACTTGTTCTGAATTTCTACAGCTTCTTCATAGAAGATTTCAGAGACGACTGACACTACGGGGTTACCGGTAGAAAGCGCAGTGACAATAGACAGCAACCAGTATTCAAACGTTACTTCTTTATCGGCGAAACATACCAGGATACCGCGCGGCTCTAAGTAAAGCTTGTTGGATTCACCCGTTGGGCCAGGCAAAGTCTGAGGCTTGGCCAATTTACGCTCTACACTGGTTAATTGCTGACGGGCCGTTGCCAACGTGCGGTTCAAGTCGTCGGCCAAGTCATCGACAATATCTACCTTGGCAATTTTTGCTAGTAGCTGGCGTACCATTGAGATGCGATCGTTGATAGGCGTGTGACGCCATTGGATTTCAACGGCTTTAGCCTTGTCCATCATTACGTGGGCACGCTCGGCAATTTTCTCATCCCCGATAAGCGCTGCATCGGTACTATCTACATCATCGATATGAGACGGCTTGGGTGTGGCGCGTTCCATCATTAGACGAGGCAGGTAATTTGGACCACCGGCTTTAGGACCAGTACCAGAAAGACCACGCCCACCAAAGGGCTGAACGCCAACAATTGCCCCAATCATGTTGCGGTTGATATAAACGTTGCCCGCACGACTCTTCGCTGCTAACTCGTTAGCACGCTCTTCAATGCGCGAGTGAATCCCCATCGTTAGGCCGTAACCTGTACCATTGATTTGCTCAAGCACGTTATCGAGCTCTTTTGCCTTAAAGCGAACAATATGAACAACCGGTCCAAATACTTCTCGCTCAAGAACATCGATATTTTCAATTTCATAAAGCGTAGGCGCGAAGAACGTACCGTTTTCAAACCCTTTTGGCATTTCACTGCGATAGAGCAACTTACCTTTACCTTCCATATAGTCTTGGTGGTCTGTCAGGCTTTTCAGTGCTTTTTCGTCAATAACCGGGCCGACGTCGGTAGCTAGCTGCGTGGGGTCTCCCACCGTTAGCTCTTTAAGTGCGCCGATTAACATTTCGGTTAGTTCATCGGCAATGTCGTCTTGAACAAACAACACGCGCAGTGCTGAACATCGCTGGCCCGCACTTTGGAACCCAGAATGGATTACATCGTCAACCACCTGCTCTGGCAAGGCCGTTGAGTCTACAATCATACAGTTTTGACCGCCGGTTTCTGCAATAAGCGGTACCTGCTCACCACCTCGCTCTGCCAATACTTGCGAAATTAGCGTACCGGTTTGCGTTGAGCCCGTGAACATGACGGCTTTAATACGCTCATCAGGCAGCAACGTTTCACCGACTTCTTTACCTGGCGATACAATCAGCTTCAATGCATCTTCGGGTAAACCTACCGAGTGCATAATATCGACTGCGCGCTGCGCAACGATACTGGTTTGTTCCGCTGGCTTAGCCACTACCGTGTTACCCGTAACAAGCGCGGCGGCAACTTGTCCCAGGAAAATTGCCAGTGGGAAGTTCCAAGGGCTAATACACAGCACCACACCACGGGGAAGTAAACGCTGATCTTCAGCAAGCTCTTCGGCGCGTACTGCATAATAACGACAAAAATCTACCGCTTCACGGACTTCGTCGATGCTATCTTGCGCTACTTTACCCGCTTCACGCATACAAATAGCAATAAGCTCGGCCATGTGACGCTCGAGCGCATCTGCCGTACGATTAAGAATTTCTGCCCTTTCGCTGACGTCTCGCTTCGACCATGCTTCAAAACCTGCATCTGTGTCGTCTAGCGCCTTACGCATATCGTCTGGCGTAGCGTAGTAATGATAGCCAACAATGTCAGTATGGTCGGTTGGGCTAAGTACAGGTGTTGCCCCTTCCGGCACCTCATCGGTGACTTTGTAGTAATCCTGCCAACGCTCTAGTTCATGCTTAAGTGCAGTAACCGCGTTGGTGTCAGTAAGGTCTAAACCACGTGAGTTATCACGCTCTGGCGCGTATAAACCACGAGGAGTTTTAATAAGCTTATTGTAGCGAACTTTGAGGCGCTGCGTTTTCTCTACTGGGTCTTCAAGTAGTGACTCAACAGGCTTTTCATCATCAACAATAGCGTTTACAAACGACGAGTTCGCTCCATTTTCAAGAAGACGACGAACAAGATAAGCCAATAAGTCTTCATGCTCTCCCACCGGCGCATAAACACGGCACTGAATCTTATCTTCTGTCACGACTTGATCGTAGAGGGTATCGCCCATGCCGTGCAGGCATTGAAATTCAAACCCCTCTTTATCGTCGCCAGCAAGCTCTACGATAACAGAAGCGGTGTAGGCGTTGTGCGTAGCAAACTGCGGATAGATAGTATCGCGGTACTCAAGCAAGCGATTCGCACAGGCGTGATACGACACATCTGTTGACGACTTACGGGTAAATACAGGAAACTCTTCAAGACCCGCCTGCTGGGTAAGCTTAATTTCGGTATCCCAATATGCACCCTTAACTAAGCGCACCATCAATGGTCGGCCCACTTCTAACGTTAGGTCACGTAAATGTTCGATAACGTGAATTGCGCGCTTTTGATAAGCTTGCACCGCCAAACCAAAGCCAGTCCAGCCGTTGAGATCGTCATCGCGGAACACCGCTTCAATAATGTCTAAAGAAAGCTCTAAGCGGTCGGCTTCTTCAGCATCTACTGTTAGGCCGATATCATACTCTTTTGCCATCATACAAAGGGCTTTTAAGCGCGGTGGAATGTCGACCATGGCACGCTCGCGATGAGAGAATTCAAAGCGCGGATGAATAGCAGAAAGCTTAACGGAAATACCCGGAGAGCGTTTCGGACCACGGCCATTTGCCGCTTTACCGATAACCTTGATAGCCTTTACGTATGCGTCATAATAGCGGTCAGCATCACGCATGGTACGCGCGCCTTCACCTAGCATATCGTAAGAGTACACATAACCTTTCGTTTCTTTCTCTTTGGCGCGGTCTACCGCATCCTCGATAGTTTCACCCATGACGAATTGACGGCCCATAACGCGCATTGCAATATTCATTGCTCGGCGAATAACAGGCTCACCTAAACGGCCAATCGTTTGCTTCAATAAGCCAAACTGCTCTTTTTTACGCTTGTCGGCATAATTGACCATGTTGCCAGTGAACAACAGGCCCCATGCTGACGCGTTCACAAACAGAGAGTCAGAATTCCCCAAATGTGGTGTCCACTGCCCTTTTGAAAGTTTGTCTCGGATGAGTTCATCTTGTGTCGCGCGATCTGGTACACGCAGTAAGGCTTCAGCCAAACACATCAACACTACGCCTTCTGCAGTAGATAGCGAGTATTCGTTTAATAACGCATCTACGCCACCGTGGCCTTCTTGTTCACGGCGAATTTGAAGCACCATCTTACGTGCACGTTCCCACGCACGGCTTCGTGCTCGAGGGTTTACCTCGGCAATGGGAAGAATTTGGTCTACAGCCACAGACTCGCTAATGCGATAGTAGTCTCTTATACGCTGGCGTAGCGGTGAAGTAGTATGAAGTGTATCGTTTATGAGCATTGCAACCCTTTCATAGAAATAGCTGTAACAAAAAGCGTTCCCGCCGTGTACTTCTGCTCACGGTTACATGGAAGCGGCCAAAAAAACAAGCAAAGTCGAAACCGTGCTTTAACGTGTCGTTTTTCTTTAAACTTTATACTTTTGAATGAAGATCACGACAGCGCCAAATTTGCGCGGATGTTAGCACACAAAAAAGCCCTGCCAAGCCCCCACACAAAAAGTTTTTCAGATACCGTGTCAAGCTACATATTCACTGCGTTAGATGACATTTATCACGCTGTATATCCCCTTCATTTTTGAACTTAATTTTAAAGACATTAAGTCAACAACAAGATTGCCGATAAAGTTTAAGTGACAAGCTGCTTGGCGCTATAAGCGGCCATGCCAACAATGATTCTTTTTTGCTCAATTTTAAATCAATACAATGAGTAGAAGTGAGAATAACGTCTACACTTACAAAAAACAAAAAATCCAAAAATAGGTTTGTCTTATGTGGTTAAGAAAATTTAGTTTGATTCAACGTTTGGGCATTATAGCTGCTCTTATTACCCTGCTATTTGTCTTGCTTACTGCACTTGTTTTGAACAGGCACTACGAGGCATTAAAACAAAAGTCTTACGATGAAAATCAGCACCTTGTTGAAGTTGTGCATACCTTATTAGGGAGTTTTGCTAAGCGCGAGGATGTAGACGAAGCTACGGCCAAACAGTTAGCACTTGAGGCGGTTAAAGCGCTTAGATACGACGGCAACAACTATTTTTGGATTCAGGATGAAACCCCTTCCATGGTAATGCATCCGATGAAGCCTGCTCTTGATGGCAAAGACCTTAGAACCTTTAAAGATGGTAATGGCAAAGCGTTTTTTATTGAAATGGCGCAAAAAGTAAAAGCTAAAGGAGAAGGCTTTGTCGACTATGTTTGGCCTCTTCCTGGCGAAGAAGCCCCAACCGATAAGATTTCTTATGTAAAAGCATTTAAACCATGGGGGTGGACAGTAGGCTCAGGTATTTACCTTACCAATCTTGAAGAAGAATATGCCCACCTGCGCAATGTTATCGTGGTGTTTTGCGTGGTAAGCGTAGTTTTAGTCATTCTGCTTATCTACGTAATTGGCGGCAGTATCGTTAAGCCGGTTCAGGAAGTCAGTGAGCGCATGAAAGATATTTCCCAAGGTGAGGGCGATCTTACCCGCTCATTACCGGAAACAGGGCAAGATGAAGTGACGCGCTTGGCGCGCTATTTCAACGAGTACACCGAGAAGATGCGTCAATCTTTATTGGGTATTCGGGAAAATATTAATTCCCTTACCCAACAGGCTGAGCTGGTAGAAACTTCCAGTAAAAACAGTAACGCGCAAGCGCAAACGCAAAATGAGAACATGCTTCAAGTTGCCGCAGCGATGGAAGAAATGACCACGCAAATTAACGAGGTAAGCAATAACGCTGACTCTGCTGAAAAAGGCACCAGTAGTGCAAGAAGTAACGTGCAGCACGGTACGTCTGTGGTAGACAGTACAGTTCAAGATATTCGCTCATTAACATCTGATATTGAAAGTGTGAGTAACGTGGTGACCGAGCTTGCCGCACAGACAGACAGTATTGGCGCTGTACTTGACGTTATCCGCGGTATTGCAGAACAAACCAACTTGCTTGCACTTAATGCCGCCATTGAAGCTGCGCGGGCCGGGGAGCAAGGCCGAGGTTTCGCAGTCGTTGCCGATGAAGTGCGAACGCTAGCAAGCAGAACGGGACAAAGTACCGATGAAATACAGGCCATGATTGAGAAACTGCAGAGCAATGCGAAAAATGCCGTGGATGCAGTAAAAGTGAGTCAAGCTGCGTCGTCTAAAACCGTAGATAACGCCATACAAGCAAACCAAAACCTACAAGAAGCCGACCGTCTAATGACAGAAATCGCAGACAAAAGCAGTGAAATAGCAAGAGCGACTGAGCAGCAAGCGGAAGCGGCGACCGAAGCCAACATGAGAATTAATGCGCTGTCAGGTGCAGCGGATAGCAGCCTTCGTACGGCTGATGAGCTAGCAGCGGCTAGCCAAGCGTTGCGCAGTAGCTGTTTAGCCATTATGGAAATAGCTAATCGATTTAAACTGTAAATTCATTGCGAGGCGTCGGTCAAATTAAGCCTGGCGCTTTCGTTACACACCGCTTATCCATTAGCGATGATACCGGCGAATAAGCTCTGGCAATGTCCAGAGCCTTTCGCCTCCCTCCCTATACCGAACGCCTACGTTGTAGGCGTTTTTATTTAACACTAGCCAACGCCGGCACTCACCGTTTGTTTGAAAAGTAAACGCAGTATGGTGATCAATGAAATAAGCCAAAGACGGCCCGCTAATCGCCCTGTATACTTTCTTCGTATGGAAGATTACAGCGGACTGCATTACACTGAACTAATACCAACAGTGGCTGTCTTTCGCATGCTTACGTGTAATTTTTTACCACAATCACACGTAGAGAAGAATGAAGCGCAATAACCGTTAGATGCGTTTAAAATCAAGGAGTTGAAAATGAGTAGTGGTTCAAAGGGTAAGCCTATTTTATTGTGGGTTGTCGGTTTTTTTGTATTGCTGTTTTTGGTGTACGTGCTGTTCGCCAATACCATTATCAAGTCAATCTTAGAGTCAAAACTTGGCGAATCGTATGGCGCTGAAGTTAATATAGATGACTTCGATCATTCCCTTTACCCAACGACGGTGACGCTTAAAGGTATAGCGCTAACCAACCCCACTAAACCTTCTCACAACCAAGTCTTTGTGGGTGAAGCCAACGCAGATGTGGCATTGAAGCCTCTTCTTGACGACCAAGTTATTGTAAATAATCTTAATTTATTAGAAGTTCAGTTCGATACTGAGCGCCCTTCTGAAGGTGAAGTGTATCGTGTACCTGAACGCTCGCTATCATTTAACGAAATTAAAGCTAAAGCTCAAGAAGCGGTTCCAACCGTTGACGAATTGCTTGCTCGTAACCCGTTGAAAACGACGGCTGCTATAGAAAATGCTAAATCTGCATACGAAACTTATGGCAAAGGTCTGAAAGAAGATTATCAATCATTGCCTAACAAAGAGCGCATTGCGTATTACAAAACACAAGTCGCAGAACTTAAAGACACCAATTACAAAGACCCTCAAGCCTTGGTACAGGCAAAGTCAGCATTTGATAAATTAAAAGAAGAAATGCAGGCTGATCGCGCTCTTATCACTGATTTTACAGCCAAAGCAAGCGATGCGAAAGAAGCGCTGAGTAATAGCGTTGAAGCCCTTAAACAGGCACCTCAAGAAGATTATGCGTTACTTAAAGGCGTGATAGCTGGCGATCAAGCCGCTCTTTCACAAGTAACCTATTTTGTTTTTGGTGACAAAGCAGCTGAGTATACAGAGTACCTAATGTCTGCGATGCAGATTGTGATGCCCTTAATTCAAGGGGAAGAAAAAAGTGAAGCCCCAGCTGAAGTACCGTCTATCTTAGTGAGAGAGGCGAACGTTTCTGTGCTATGGCAAAACGAATCGATTACCAGTAAATGGAACAATATCACCAATGTTCACGAAGTCTTTGGTAACCCTACTACATTTACCATTGAAGCCGCAGGCGATGTATTAAAATCGTTCACGTCAAGTGGCGAATTCTGGATTGATGGTGATGGTGTTGATGCTAGCCAAGTATGGGAACTGGCCGGTGTAAATATGTCTGATGTTTCCTTTAGCGGCAACGACACGTTAAACGCAGTGCTTAAGTCGGCCTTAATGAAAACCAACGGTTCAATGAAGGTCACTGATAATCTACTCACTGGTACCGGTGAAGTAGATTTACAGCAGCTTGTTATGGAAGCGACTGGCACCAGCGATATCACTAGCGCAATTGCTCAAGCGCTACAAACGTTGACGAGTTTAAATATGACCATGCTGCTAGATGGCACACTTTCTAACCCAGACTTCAATATCAAATCTGATCTTGATAATAAGTTGGCAAAGGCTGCACTATCTCAGCTTACCGCAAGTCAGCAAGATAAACTTGATGAGCTTAATACAAAGCTAAATAGCATGATAAGTAGCGAGCAGTCGCTATTGTCAGGCGAATTAGTTGATGTAAACAGCATGCTTAGCGCTGCGCAAGGCGACAGTGCCGCGCTGCAAGAGCTTCTTCAAGCCCAGCTAAATAACGTTGTTGAACAGCAAAAAAATAAGCTATTCGACAAATTGAAAGGTAAATTGGGTCAAGGTGAGTAAAGCGCCTTTGACTCGACGCCGCTTCGCGGCATAATAGCCTACACGCAGAGGCCTATTGCCTCTGCTTTTTTCCGCTTAACCACATTGTCAGGTGAATCTGTGTTGCAAGGTAAATGGCTTCCTATTGTGTTGTTAGTACTATTAGGACTACTGCAATACAGACTATGGTTCGGAAAAAATAGCATCCCCGACTACTTTAGCCGAAAGCAGGAAGTGCAGACACAAGCGCTGCAAAACGCTAACCTTGCCCAGCGCAATGCGCTTCTCAAAGCCGATATTAACGATTTAAAAATTGGTTTAGAGGCTATTGAGGAAAGAGCGAGGAACGAACTCGGCCTGATTAAAAAAGGGGAAACTTTCTATCGTATTTTGCCCGCAGACTCTAAGTGAAGAAAATGACATCACCCCGCGTGGTTGCAGTTATCCCCGCAGCCGGAGTTGGTAGCCGTATGCAGGCCGACCGCCCGAAGCAATACCTCTCTCTAAATGGTAAAACCATTCTTGAACACACGATTGATGCGCTACTCAATCACCCACATATTGATGATGTGATCGTTGCGATAAGCCAAGGTGACGAGTACTTTGACCAGTTAGGGCTTAGGCAGAAGCCTATTCGTGTGGTTGATGGTGGCAAAGAACGTGCAGATAGCGTATTGAACGGCATCTTATCGTTGGACGATAATGACTGGGCACTGGTTCACGACGCAGCGCGCCCGTGTGTAGATGATGCCGACATTTCCAACCTGCTGTCACTTATAGGCAGCGAAGACGTTACGGGTGGCATACTAGCGACGCCGGTGAGAGATACGATGAAGCGGGTAAAGCCTTCGTCAAATATAATCTCTCATACCGAAGACAGGGATGGGCTATGGCATGCCCTTACGCCCCAGCTGTTTCCAGCCATGTTGCTCAAACGGGCGCTTCAAGAGGGGTTGGCCCAAGGTGTTAGCATTACTGATGAAGCGTCGGCCATGGAGTTTGCTGGTCACAGTGTAGCCATGGTGAGCGGAAGCCCGGCGAATATAAAAATAACACACCCGGCCGACCTTCCTTTGGCAGAATTTTATCTTAAGCAAAAATTTAGCGCGCTAGGCGATAGCGCAAAAAATTAAAAGGCACAATTATAATGCGAATTGGACACGGTTTTGATGTACACAAATTTGGCGGCGAAGGCCCCATCACCATAGGTGGCGTGAGCATTGATTACGAGCAAGGTTTAGTTGCCCATTCAGATGGCGACGTATTGCTTCACGCACTATGCGATGCAATGTTAGGCGCTGCTGCGCTAGGCGATATTGGTAAACACTTCCCCGATACTGACGATGCCTATGCAGGCGCCGATAGTCGCGTATTGTTGCGCCACGTAGTGAGCGTGGTAGAAGAAAAAGGCTATAAACTTGGCAACGCTGACATGACTATTGTAGCGCAAGCACCTAAGATGGCACCGCACATAACCGCTATGCGTGAGGTTATCGCTAAAGACTGTAACGTGAACCTTGATGCAATAAACGTGAAAGCCACAACCACCGAAAAGCTAGGATACACAGGGCGCAAAGAAGGCATTGCCTCTCACGCCGTCGTACTATTGGAAAAACTATGAAGCCGTTAAATACCGACCATTGGCAGTACTATTACGCAAAGCCCGTATCGACCGGCATCTTTAAATTCCAAGCCGACGACTTTCAAGTAGTCGAAGACTTAGGTTATTCACCATGTGGCGAGGGAGAGCACCAATTTGTATTTGTTGAAAAAACGAATACAAATACCGCGTTTGTCGCAGAGCAGCTTGCGCGCTTTGTTAACCTCCCCCTTCGACAAATTACCTATGCAGGGCGTAAGGATAAATACGCCGTAACCCAACAGTGGTTCGGCATTCACGCCCCGGGAAAGCCAGATTTCGACTTCAGCAACTTTGAACTTGAAGGTGTTAAAGTACTCAAGCAAGTACGCCATAACAAAAAGCTACGAACAGGCCAGCTCAAAGGTAACCACTTCACAATTACGCTTAGGCAAGTACTTCACCCTGAAGCTATTGAAGCGCGTCTTCAGGAAATTGAAAAGCATGGAGTTCCAAATTATTACGGCGAACAACGCTTTGGCGTTATGCGATTAAACGACATGGGCGAAGTGCAGCGCGGCGGTAATTTAGTTATGGCTGAGCGTATGGTGAACGGTGAGTCCATTAGGCACAGAAACAAGCGCTCTATGGCGTTATCGGCTTTGCGCAGCTGGCTGTTTAATGAAATGCTCTCCACTCGCCTTGAGCAAAACAAGTTCGATACTGTTATTGAAGGTGACGCGCTAGTACTGACTGGATCAAACAGTTTTTTCATTAATGGCGGCGCCACCAACACAGACGAACAGCAAGACGCCCAGCGTCGATTTGACGCTAAAGACGTATGCCCATCAGCACCGCTTTGGGGTAAAGGTGCACTTGTGACCCAAGCCAACGCACTAGCGCTAGAACAAGCGGTAGCAGAACAAACAGTGAAGTGATCGACTTTTTAAGCCAGTGCGGTTTCGATCAAGAGCGCCGAGCGATAAAAATTTGGCCATCACAGCTTGAATGGCAGAGTAAGGGTGATACATTTACTATCTCATTTGCACTTCCTAGTGGCTGCTTTGCTACTTCGGTCCTTAGGGAGTGTGTAGAGACCTTGTCTCCCATTAACAGGGTTTAAAAACTATAGAGAGCGTGGCACGCAACAATCCATATCTCGCGTAGCTGTGAATAAGAATAAAGGAAAGTACGCAACATCATGAGAGCTTCTAGAAAAGGAGACGCGTTAGCACAACTGCTTTATAACGAGGGAATACGTTCACAAGCAGTATTAAACGCCATTGCTGGTACGCCCCGGGAAAGTTTTCTACCCGATGCGCTGAAGCACAAAGCTTATCAAAATACAGCGTTACCGATAGGTCAAGGTCAAACGATATCGCAACCTTACATTGTTGCTAAAATGACTGAGTTGCTGCTAGATAGCCCCAATAAGCCGGAAAAAGTACTGGAAATAGGTACGGGTTCTGGCTATCAAACGGCTATTCTTGCGCAGCTTTTTGCCAAGGTGTTCAGCGTCGAGCGAATTAAAACATTGCAGTTTCAGGCTAAGCGTCGTATGAATCAACTTGACCTTCACAATATTGCAATGAAACACGGCGATGGTTGGAAAGGCTGGGCGTCGAAAGGCCCCTACGATGCCATTATCGTAACCGCCGCAGCGGCAAGTTTACCGCAAGATTTGTGCGATCAGCTCAAAGAAGGCGGGCGGCTCATTATTCCCGTAGGTAACGAGCAACAATCGTTATTGTGTATAGACAGGATTGAAGGTGAACTAAAAACATCTACCATTGAATCGGTACGATTTGTTCCCCTTGTAGCAGGAGAGCTAATGTGAAGCTTTTTGAGCCATGTTATGACATGGCATTACGCTGGGCGAGGCATCGCCACGCAACTAAATATTTAGGTGGGTTAAGCTTCTCTGAATCAGTATTCTTCCCCATTCCTCCTGACGTAATGCTAGCGCCAATGGCGCTTTCGCAGCCAGAAAAAGCATGGCGCTTTGCATTTATCACAACGATTGCGTCGATATTCGGCGGTATCGCGGGATACTGGTTGGGCTATTTTGCTTTCGATGCGTGGCTTGCGCCTTTAATTGAACAGTGGGGCTACTCCCATAAAATTGAAACCGCTATGCAATGGTTTAAAGATTATGGCGTGTGGGTGGTTTTCCTTGCGGGGTTCTCGCCTATTCCCTATAAGATATTCACCGTAAGTGCAGGCTTTTTGCAAATGGCGTTTTTACCGTTTGTTTTAGCATCAGCAATAGGTCGAGGCGCTCGCTTCTTCTTAGTTGCAGCGCTAATGAGATGGGGCGGCACAGCCATGGAACAAAAGCTTAGGCAGTATGTAGAAGTTCTCGGTTGGGCCGTAGTTATCCTCGCTGTAATTGCCTATTTAATCTTGCGATGACATGCATAGGCATCGGTTTTATTTAACATTATTCTTATATGTAAGTGTACTTCTGGGAGGCTGTGCAGGGCGAACTGCACCGGCCCCTGTTATTTTATTAAATAGCCAGGTTTCAGACGGCAGCGAAGAATATACAAAGAAAACCTATAAAGTGCAGCGCGGTGATACCCTTTACGCTGTGGCTTGGTATACGGGAAACGACTACCGCGACTTGGCAAAATACAACCAATTATCAGCGCCTTATACTATTTTCCCCGGGCAAATATTAAAGGTTACCCCGCCCGCAAACTTAGCTACAGACCGCATTATATCTAAGCCACAGACCAAAAGGTCAGCAGGTCCGACCTCACCGAATGTAGATAAAAGTTTGGTTGACCGCCCCACGCCACAAGCGTATCGTAAAAGTGAAAAAGTTGTTAAGCCACAAAACGTTAGCAGTGTCAAGAAACCGTCGACAAACGTCAAAAAACGGGTGTTAAATAGTTTTCCAGACAAGGTTCAAAGGTGGATATGGCCTGCAGAAGGTAAGTTAGTCGGTACTTTCAGTAAGTCAGAGTCAGGCAACAAAGGAATTGATATCGCTGGTGCTAAAGGCAGTAAAGTTGTAGCAGCAGCAGATGGAAAAGTTGTTTATTCAGGGAGCGCACTTAGAGGTTACGGTAATCTGGTTATTATTAAACACACAGATACCTTCCTAAGTGCTTATGCCTACAACGATACTATTTTAGTTAAAGAACGAGAGTGGGTGTCAGCGGGGCAGCAAATAGCGACCATGGGTGATAGCGGCACAAATTCGGTCAAACTTCACTTTGAAGTTAGGTATCGAGGGAAATCTTTAGACCCGATGAAATACCTGCCAGTATTAAAATAATAAAAATAAATAACAATAAGAAAGGAAAAAGGAGAAACGTCATAGGGTAAACCTTGTAGCAGGAGATTCACAATGGGTAAGTCAAATAAAGCCTTAGAATCAAAATCTCAAGATGACTTAGAAGTCATCGACATGCCAGCTGATATGAAAGCTGACGAAGCCTTGACCAACGACGCTGAACTAGAAAATGACGACGCCATTTTCAGTCAGGACGACCAACCTAAAAACCTAGATGCAACACAGCTTTATCTAGGCGAGATTGGATTTTCACCACTGCTAACCGCAGAAGAAGAAGTTTATTTTGCGCGCCGCTCACTGAAAGGCTGCGAGGCCTCTCGTAAACGTATGATTGTTAGTAACCTGCGCCTAGTCGTTAAGATTGCACGCCGTTACAATAATCGTGGGTTGGCACTTCTTGATTTAATTGAAGAAGGTAATTTAGGGCTTATTCGCGCTGTCGAAAAGTTCGACCCTGAACGCGGGTTCCGCTTTTCCACATACGCCACGTGGTGGATTCGACAAACCATCGAACGCGCCATCATGAATCAAACGCGTACTATCCGTTTGCCCATTCATGTGGTTAAAGAACTCAATGTTTATTTACGCGCTTCACGTGAACTTTCTCAAAAGTTAGATCATGAGCCTACTGCAGAAGAAATTGCAGCGGCACTAGACAAGCCTGTAGAAGATGTCACAAAGATGCTTCGACTAAACGAACGCATTACCTCTGTTGATACGCCTATTGGCGGAGAAAATGACAAAGCTTTGCTCGACATTATTGCTGATGAAAAAGAGTTCAGCCCTGAAGAGAGCCTTCAAGACTCAGACATCAAAAGTAATATTATTACCTGGCTTGAAGAACTTAACCCTAAACAACGCGAAGTACTCGCACGCCGTTTTGGGCTTATGGGATACGAGCCATCGACGTTGGAAGATGTTGGTGCAGAAATTGGCCTAACACGTGAGCGTGTTCGTCAGATTCAAGTAGAAGCACTACGCCGTCTTCGCGATATGCTGGGCCATCAGGGGCTTTCATTAGAGAATCTGTTCGACCAAATGAAGTAGCGACTGAACGCTTCATAAAAATGAAACTAAAATGCCAGCGTTGCAATACCCGATAGTCTAAGGTATCGCAACGCTGGCATTTTTTATTTTGTGCTGAAAAAAGTTAAGCTAACGACTCGAGTGCATTTAGTGCGCTTGCTAATTTAACGAAGCCAACAACAATAGGCTTATAGCCCTACTATTTATCTCGACTAAGCGTGACAAACGTATAAGCATGTTTTTTTTTTTCATCGGGGTCGTTTTCCTCACGAGATACTTCGCGCCATGTTCCTACGGCTTCATAATCTGGAAACTGAGTGTCTCCGTCTACCGAAAGGTCGATGTAGGTCAAATACAGGGTATCAGCTTTATCTAGGAAAGCCTGATAGATAGTCCCTCCGCCAATGATCATTATTTCGTCGCTATCAACACTTAGTGCTTTCGCCACTTCTAGTGCTGACTCTGGCGAATCAACCACGGTCGCATCAGATAAGCTGTAGTCTGCATTGTTAGTGATAACGATATTTGGCCTGCCAGGCAAAGCGCGCCCTATCGACTGGTACGTCTTACGCCCCATAATTACTGCTTTGCCCAAAGTAATTGCTTTAAAATGTTTAAGGTCAGCTGGCAAATGCCACGGCATGTCATTATCAGCACCAATAATTCGATTTTGGGCCATCGCTGCAATCATTGCTATTTTCATTTTTATACCTTCAAAGCTGCGGTTATTTTAAAGCGGCTGCAGTATATCAAGTTCAGCAAAAAAATGTGTAAAGGTAGATTGTTTCGCTTCCACACAAAAAAAAAGCTCGCAACTATAAAGTGCGAGCTTTTATATTTTCAAAGCGAATTGTTACGCGCTATTAAGCAACATAAGAGGTAACGACTCTGCTGATCGCTTAGCGACGATACTCAACTTCTACGTCGTAGTCGTCTTCATCCCAATCATCATCATCGAGATCATCACCTAAGTCGTCTTCAAACTCATCGTGAGCTTCAAGGGTATTCTTATGGTACGTATCCCACTTGAATTCGACTTCTTTCTTCTCTTCTTCCTGCTCAGTTTCAGCGGGAAGGGTTTCGATGAAGTCCATAACATCGTTACAAAGCGGGTCTAGGTTCATCTTTTGGAACGCTGAGATTTGGTACACCGGCCCTTCCCAACCTAGCGCATCAATAACGTGCTGACAGCGTTCTTCTACTTCTTCTTCAAGCAGTAAGTCAACTTTGTTAAACACTAACCAGCGAGGCTTTTGGGCCAATTTAGGGCTATATTTTTCGAGCTCTTCAATAATCGCCTTGGCATTGTCCGCTGGATCTGTTTCATCGACGGGGAAAATATCGACAACGTGAAGTAATATGCGACAGCGTTCTAAGTGCTTTAAGAAGCGGATACCTAAGCCAGCGCCGTCTGCTGCGCCTTCTATCAAGCCTGGAATGTCAGCGACAACAAAGCTTCGTTGCGCGTCTTGACGTACCACACCTAAGTTAGGCACAAGCGTCGTGAATGGGTAATCAGCCACTTTGGGCTTAGCGGCAGAGACAGAGCGAATGAATGTAGATTTACCCGCATTTGGCATGCCCAGTAAGCCAACATCTGCAAGAAGCATAAGCTCTAGCTTAAGGTTGCGAATTTCACCTGGTGTGCCATTGGTCTTTTGACGAGGTGCGCGGTTAGTACTGCTTTTAAATCGCGCATTACCCAAACCGTGGAAACCACCTTGGGCTACTTTAAGCTTCTGACCGTGGCGTGTAAGGTCGCCCAACACCTCACCCGTATCGCTGTCGGTGGCGCGTGTACCTACCGGAACCATAACCGTAAGGTCTTGACCTTTTTT
Organism: Alteromonas infernus; assembly: GCF_902705815.1. Taxonomy (NCBI): domain Bacteria; kingdom Pseudomonadati; phylum Pseudomonadota; class Gammaproteobacteria; order Alteromonadales; family Alteromonadaceae; genus Alteromonas; species Alteromonas infernus. The sequence goes on along the minus strand of NZ_CACSIG010000017.1, from coordinate 14,122 downwards.
ACCGATACAGTTGCTACCTTGACCATTTTGGCCACGTTCAGCGCGGTGAAAGCGCTCAAAGCGATAATCGATCAATGTATTTAGGTTTTCATCGGCCTGTAAAAATACACTGCCGCCGTCACCACCGTCGCCTCCATCCGGGCCGCCTTTAGGTACGTATTTTTCCCTTCTAAAGCCAATTACACCGTTGCCGCCATCTCCGGCTTCAACGCGAATTTCAGCTTCATCTACAAATTTCATTTATCACTCCGGGCTTCAAAGCCGTGGGTTATTAACTTGTTTACTGCGAATACTAAGTTTACACCAAATCGCGCGTCGGCGCTTTTATGTGTAACCAGAATTCTAAAAATTGAAATGTAAAACCTTACGCAGTATCAACGATACACTAGATTTCAGTGCTACTTAATTATGAACAGAAAAAGAAAGAAAGGTTTCACAAAACAAAAAACCCCGCTTGCGCGGGGTTTTTCTAAGCCTGTTCGGCGAGAAGCTTTCGCGCTTACTCAGCTACGATGCTTACAAATTTACGGTTTTTCGGTCCTTTAACGTCGAACTGAACTTTACCGTCTTTTAGTGCAAACAACGTGTGGTCTTTGCCGATACCCATGTTGTCACCAGCGTGGAAACGAGTACCACGTTGACGAACAATGATGTTACCAGCAAGAACAGATTCGCCACCAAAGCGTTTAACACCTAGGCGTTTACTCTCTGAATCACGACCGTTTTTGGTACTACCACCAGCTTTTTTGTGTGCCATGTGTTCGTGCTCCTATTATGCGTTGATACCAGTGATTTTCACTTCTGTGAACCACTGACGGTGACCCGCTTGCTTACGAGAGTGCTTACGACGACGGAACTTAACGATTTTTACTTTATCGCCACGACCGTGTGTAACAACCTCAGCAGTCACCTTACCACCAGCAACGATTGGTGTGCCGATTTTTACGTCGTCACCGTTGCTTACCATTAAAACTTTGTCAAATTCAACCGTTTCGCCTGGGGCTACTTCGATTTTTTCAAGACGAACGGTTTGGCCTTCGGCCACACGGTGTTGTTTACCGCCACTTTGGAAAACCGCGTACATAGTTAACTCCGCTCTGCGTCCACTGACGCTTCAATTCAAAAAACAGGGCGCGAATTGTACGTGAAACATCCGTAAATCACAACCCCGATTCGCAGAAAAATAGATTATTTTTCCAACATGGGCAGAATTATGCCCCAATTGCCTATTTGATGCAGCTTGAAATGCACCTAAACCAGCAAAAAATAGAAAAAAATTTGAATAAACGACAATGTTACCACGCGACTTATGCGTTGGAATAAGACGTTGAGCGCAGCATTTTACCCACGTTTTAGACCATAAATAAGCCTGATCTGAGAGACAGATCGGATTATGATCGGGTCGAAAAATAAAACGATCCCAAAAGCGATCCGCGCTTGTGTTCTTCTGACAATTGCGTTTTTGATAATAAAAGTTGGCGCCTATTCATTACATCGTCACCCCAAAATGTTCTGAAATAACCCTTTGGCAGGAAAAATTGATGAGAGTACCTATAATTCTAAATATGAGAGGGTAATGTGGCATGAACACATCGAAGTGGTGCGGATTAGCCTATTAGATAAAACCCTAGAAATTGTATAAATCTATTGAGCGTATTTCAGGAATTACACGTAAATGCGTTAAGCCGTCATTTTTTAAGACAATTTGGTGGATAGTACGGGTGATTAAGGTACAATCGCCTCCAATAATTGCCCAAGACGTAAGAGTAAGTATTTATTGCCATGCCTATGGATATAGACCAAATCCGCGCCCTGTCTAATGATGATATGCAGGCGGTTAATCAGCTGATTCAACAACAAGTCGACTCTGAAGTCGCCCTTATTAATCAGCTTGGTTTTTACATCGTAAACAGCGGCGGCAAACGCTTACGCCCACTTCTTACCGTATTAAGCGCGCGAGCCATGGGCATTGATAACAACGAACATCACACCTTAGCGGCGATAGTAGAGTTTATTCACACTGCCACGCTACTTCACGATGACGTAGTGGACGAGTCAACCATGCGCCGCGGCCGTGAAACCGCTAACGCGATTTTTGGTAATCAAGCATCGGTACTGGTAGGCGACTTTTTATATACTCGTTCTTTCCAAATGATGGTAAGTCTTAAACGCATGCGCGTTATGGAAATATTATCGGAAGCCACAAATCAAATTGCTGAAGGTGAAGTATTACAGTTGATGAACTGTAACGATGCCGGCACTACCGAAGCCCGTTATTTTGATGTTATTTACGGAAAAACTGCTCGATTATTTGAGGCCGCAACACAATTAGCCGCAGTACTTACCGAGCAAAACGAGCACATTGAGCGTGCGATGCAAGAGTACGGCAAGCATTTAGGTACAGCCTTTCAATTAGCCGATGATATTCTTGACTACATGGCTGATAGTGAAGAAATGGGTAAAAATGCTGGCGACGACTTAGCAGAGGGTAAACCTACCCTTCCGCTGCTTTACGCCATGTGGCACGCTACGAATGATGGCGACAAAGCACTTATTCAAGAAGCGATTGAGCAAAGCAATGGCCTACCACATTTGACGCGAATTCAAGGCATCATGGAAGAAACCGGCGCATTAGACTACACACGCCAATGTGCGCAAAAGGAAGTGCAGATGGCCATTGATAGCTTAAGCGCTATTGAAGACTCTAAATACAAAGAAGCGCTGATTGCGCTGGCGCATATTTCAATTGAGCGTACAAGCTAGTTATCGATAAGTAAGGTACGAAGGCGTGTTGTAATCAACACGCCTTTTTTGTTGGGGAGACCTAAACAAAATATAAAACATGGGCTTGTAGACTTATTGGCACACAGAATGTTTCTTGTGCTCTGGCAAGCCGTTTCAGTAAACATTTTTTCTGCATTAACTAAGCATTACAGCGATGTTTAGGCTAAACCTACTTTTAACAAGTTAGCCTTCAAGCATAAAACCTATCATCCCCACTAAGAAACCAAGAATACCGCCAAGGGGTGGAAGCCAATGATTTTCCATGCGGATTTGCGGGGCAATATCCTGAAATACCGAATATAGAATTCCCCCTGCGGCAAAGAGCATAATGCCACTCATAATCACAGGAAACTGCGCCAAGTAATAAAAGCCCACAAGACTAAACAGAGGGCCTAGTAAGGCCATACCTATGAACAGCAAAATAAGCTTTGTACTGCGCTGTTTATTTTTAGGCAGCATTTCTCTGTAGGCATTAAAGCCTTCGGGTAAATTTTGAACGGCTATCAAAAGCCCTAGCAACATAGTGCCGCCACCTAAAGCTGCGGTGGTGCCAAGAGCGATAGATTCGGGCACAAAATCGCTAAGCATGGCGGCTAGCTGGCTGCCCGCCGTTTGCTTCTTGGCCAAATAAATATCTAGTGCCATGAATGCGAGCGCACCGCCAACAAAACACGCGATAGCGGCAAAGACAGACACATCTTTGATGCCCTCGGGCACAAGCACCAGCCCTACCGCTGAGATAAGCGCGCCGGCTCCTAACGCCAAAATGCCGTGGCGTAATTCTTTCTCTAGCCACTTGGGCTGAATACCTTGATAAGTGGCTAAAATGGCGCCAGCGGGCATCGCAAGCCCAGCTACCGTTGCCATGATGAGTAAACCTACAATGTCGCCTTGTGGCATAGAGACTCCTTTCAACTATTTAAACTTTCTAACATTGTTTACTTATTGCAGCATCAATGGTTTACATAAAAAACAAAGGTAACGACCAATTGCTAACCCAATGCGCTTAATACAAATACGCCACATCTCAGCTTTTCATTCAAATAGTGACTGCCGTCACAAGCTAACGGTTATCACCTGATGACTTCGTTCTTATTACTTAAAAGCTGACGAGCTTAACGAAAAAGAACAGCTTTAAGCTGCTCTTTAATAACACTATGACTATTTTTACTCGCTAACAACGAGATACAGATTAACCTATTAGTTTAAATCTAAATCTCGGGTCATATCCTCGTTTTTATCGCGGTGCACAATAATATTGTCTTCAATACGAATACCGCCAAATGGTTTGTAAGCATCAATGGTATCCCAGTTGATAAACTTAGACGCAGGCGTTGCTTTTAGGTCGCGCAATAAGCTCTCGATGAAATACAAGCCAGGCTCGATGGTGAACACCTGTCGGGCTTCTACCATGCGCGTGCAGCGCAAGAACGGATGATCATCAGGCGCAGGCTTAGGCGTACCGCGGTCGTCATTTACCAGCCCGCCTACATCGTGCACTTGTAGCCCTAAGAAGTGACCGATGCCATGAGGGAAGAAGGTGCGCGTTATACCCATTTCCACTATTTCAGGCGGCGTTAAATTTACCATGCCTGTGTCGTGAAGAATTTGCGCAATACCATCATGCGCCAGTAGATGAATGTCGGTGTAGGCGACACCAGGCTTTAACGAGTCGACTAAAGTTAACGTAACTTTATCTACCGCCTGTATAAGGTCGCGGAACATCGCTGAATTTTGAACGTCGTTTTGACTGTAGGTACGGGTAATATCAGCCGCATAGCCGTTATAGTTAGCTCCCGCATCAATCAAAAATGAACGAGACTCTTTTGGTGCCACCGTATCACACTGCATGTAATGCAAAATCGAGGCATGTTCATTTAGCGCTACAATGCTGGTATATGGCACATCGTTATCGCCCTGCCGGCTCGCCATTGCATAGGCAAGGTTGATATCGAATTCGCTTTTACCTTCACGGAAAGCTTGTTCAGCAGCTTTGTGGCCAGCTACAGCAAGCTTATTGGCCTCGCGCATGCAATCTAGCTCGTAGTCGGTTTTGTAGGCGCGTTGATAATGCAAATAGTGCAATACGCGATCTGGGTTTACATTCTCAAAGCCCAACGCTTTCGCTACTTCAATATATTCGCCCACATAAGCAAAGCGACGCTTGTCGTAGGGTAAAAACTTTTCCACCGCATCGGCTTGCTGAAGCAACTTAATATCGAAACTGTCTGTCCAGAAGTCGTTTGGTTCAGGTGGCACTTTGTGCCAGAAGTCTTCAGGGCGATAGAAAATAAGCGTAGGCTTATCTACACCGTTAACCACCAGCCAGCAGTTAGGGTTATCAATAACCGGAAGCCACGCTTTAAACTGCGGGTTTACCTTAAACGGATAATGGTTGTCATCTAAGAAAAGGCGCTTGCCCTGCCCCGAGTGAATTACTAATCCGTCTAGCCCTTCTCGCTGTAGTGCCTCTCGGGTACGCGATTGTAGCTCTTCTATATGCTGTTGGTAGGTTGCTTGATGTTGCGACATAGCCCCTCTTATCTTTTTAGTCGTTAGATCCACTAGTGTAACACGAGGCCAGCATGACATGCATACTGGCTCAGACCGATACGCTTTCATTTACGCTAAGGCGCGCCTAAGCACGCCCTAACGGCATGTTGCTATCGCGGCGCTAGCTGCAAAGTGCCCGTTACCGGATGTGTACTTACCGCTTCTGCAGAAGGGATCATATCGCGGGTAAGTTGAGGGAAAATATTCTCGTTTCCACCTAACTGCTGGTCATAAATATGCTGATAGGCCATTACCGCTTTCACATAGGCTCGGGTTTCTTTGTAGGGAATGTTCTCAATCCAAATGTCCACGGGTAAGGCTTCATTAGCGGGTAACCATTCCAACACTTTGCGCCACCCCGCATTATAAGATGCCGAAACCAATACGGGGTTATTGTTAAGCTTATCCATCAAGTAACGCAGGTACTGTACGCCGTATTCAACATTGTCGTTTACTTTGAACAATTCACTTCGGCTTACTTTTTCTTTTGCTACATAGCGCGCTGTGCCCGGCATAAGCTGCATAAGCCCTGCTGCACCTACAGGTGAAATAGCGTCACTTCTAAACGAACTTTCTCGACGAGCAATAGCCATAGCAAAGGATTTTGAAATGCTGTAAGCCTGAGATTTTTTGCTAAATACATCGCTAAACGCTAACGGAAAGCGACGCTCCACGTCATCCCAATAGCCACTGCGTGCAAAACTGGTAATGGCCTGATCGTAAAGTCCCCACTCATAGGCTAAAATCCCTGCATCGGTCACTTTCGCTTCAGGTAAATGAGAAAGCAAGTAATACCACTCTCTGCGGGCCTCTGTGGTTCGGTCTAGTCTAAAGAACTCAACTGCACGCATGGTGGCTGGGGTTTTAGCTACACTGGCGATGGCAGCGGTATCTCTAGGTGCTGGCGTATGAGCAAGAGAAGGAATTTCACCTATATGCGCACTGGCCATAAAACCATAATAATGACGCTCTTGAGCTAATTCTTTGTATAGCACCGTTGCCTGCATACTTTGACCTAGCGCTTCTAACGCTCTCGCCTTCCAATAACGGTAGTTTTCTTCTTGCTGCAAACTTGCCGGTGCGCTGTTAATAACATCTACCACTTCCTGCCATTTATTCGTGCGCAATAAGTGAGAAATGTGCCATAACTTAACGTCATCGCTAGCGCCATTTACGTCAGCGAGTTCAAGCCAATGATGGGCTTGAGGTAAGCGGTCTAATGTATAGCTAAGCGCAATAGCTCGTCGCATCATATGCTGTTGCGCTTGTGAAAAGACCTTCTTATTGTTGTAGCGCGAATAAACCTGACTCGCTAAATCCGGATTTCTCCACGCAAGTTTTTCTACCGCCCATACAATAATGTTGGCTTCATGCGAAGCATGTTTCAGCGGAAACAAAGCGGTTTTACTTACTCGGCTGGTATCGCGGGTTACTGACAACCACGCATCAGCTAAATACTGCTTATTGCTCGGAAGTTGCCGCTTAAGGTAGGAAATAATACTTCTATTCCCCTCTTTTGCGGCAATTTCAATTCGCTTGATGACCATTTCTGGCGTCATCATGCCCGCTTTCTTCCACTTTGCAAAAAGCGGGTCGCATTCATCAGGCTGAGACTGACCATGAAGCCACAGTGCATTGACTTCTTGTAACAGAACCTGCTCGCTCTCCCCTTCTTTTAACCGGTAGTTCAGCGCAATACAGGTAAGCCTTGCCCCCATGCCCGGGCGGTAATTATCTAAAAATGTACTGCGGTAGTTATTTTTAGCTAAGTAGTTAAGCCATTTATAACGCAGGCCATAACTTACGGGTTGACCATTAAAATCGGCTAAAAATTGCTTCACTTCACGCTTCGTCCTAATGGACATGGTGCGGTCTAGCTTAAGCCTCAATAAATAGGGGTATAGGGGGTATTCGGCCAGCTCATATATGTCGTTGTCGAGATTTCGGACCCTGCGCTTAGAATAAGTTAACAGCTTTTTTTCGACTTCGAGATATCGCGCTCTTTCTTCCTTGTAAATATCTTCGGGCAAGGATAAAGATTGTGATGCGTTGGCGGCTATAGACAACACCGAACATACTATCGCGCCCACCACAGTGGCGATAAATTTGACGTTGACTGTCAACGCTCGCTGACGCAACTTAGCACTAAAATAAAAACCAGACACAATAGAATTCCTACCCTGCTCTACACTCGAACGCTTATGAGCGCTGGCGACTTTGCCTAATCGAGCTGATTGTAAAATGTTGCTGAAAAAGCAGCATTGCGACTGACCCACTAGGTTTGTTTGACAAACAAAGGGAAATTTTCAGCCTTGGCTCCTTGCCAAAGAAGATGTTGTGCCAGCTGTCGTTAGCTATGCTTTACAAACATAGTTGACATGATTGTAGATTATTCTTTTGCTGGATTGGCGCTTTGCGCCAATAACGCTCATTATACAACCACCAATGCCGAAATGAAGCTTGAATTCGATATTTGCACTTGAATTTAAGTCATCGGACCACTACCTTAGACAAATTGAAACGCTTGTTTGATTTTTTGTTGAAATTTTGTGTGGCTTTGTAAAGAATCTAGCCACCCTAACGCGTTAGTGAATGCATACGACCCTACAAATTAGTTGGATTACTTCACTAACATCCTGGCCAATGCCGAAGGAGATGATAATGATATACACAGGCAAAAGTCTTTCCGTCAGCCTGTTAGATGACGGCTTTGCTGAGCTGGTATTCGACGCCGAAGGTTCAGTAAACAAGTTCGACCGCCAAACAGTGAGCGAACTTGACGAAGCAACCCAAGCCCTACTTGCTAAAGGCGATGTAAAAGGCTTAGTAGTACGCAGTGCAAAACCTGCATTTATCGTAGGTGCAGATATCACCGAGTTCACTGGTCTTTTCACTATGGACGATGCTGAAGTACTACAGTGGGTTGCCAATACGTCACAAGTATTCGACCGCTTCGAAGACCTACCTTTCCCTACCATTGCTGCTGTTAATGGCTTTGCGCTAGGTGGTGGTTGTGAGATGGCATTGGCGTGTGACATGCGTATTGCAGACACAACAGCTTCAATCGGTTTACCAGAAGTTAAGCTAGGCCTTATGCCTGGTTTTGGTGGCACGGTTCGCCTTCCTCGCTTAATAGGTGCAGATAACGCCCTTGAGTGGATGACTACTGGCCGTGACAGAAAAGGCGCGAAAGCCCTTGCTGAAGGCGCGGTTGATGCCGTTGTTGCTCCAGAAGCACTTGTTGAAGGCGCACTTTCAATGGTGAAAGACGCTGCAGAGGGCAAGTTTGACTGGCAAGCTCGTCGTGCGGTTAAGAAAGCCCCACTACAGCTAAACAAAAACGAAGCTATGATGAGCTTCAGTACTGCTCAAGCCATGGTATTCGCGCAAGCTGGTAAGCATTACCCAGCTCCGCACAAAATGGTTGAGACGGTACAAAAAGCAGCGGGCCTAGACCGTGACGGTGCACTTAAGCTTGAAAACGAAGGCTTTGTGGCCCTTGCGAAAACCGACGCAGCGAAAGCACAAATCGGCATTTTCCTTGCCGACCAGCTAGTTAAGAGCAAAGGCAAGAAGCAAGCAAAAGCAGCCACTAAGCAGTCTAAGCTTAACGCTGTTCTAGGTGCAGGCATCATGGGCGGCGGTATTGCATACCAAAGCGCAGTGAAAGGCACACCGGTAATTATGAAAGACATTAATCAAGGTGCACTAGACCTTGGTCTTTCAGAAGCGGCCAAAATTCTTGGTAAAGGTATGAAGCGCGGTAAAGTTGATGCGACTAAAATGGCGCAAACGCTTAACGCAATTACACCTACCCTTGAGTACAGCACGCTTAAAGATGCAGACCTTGTTATTGAAGCGGTTGTAGAAAACCCGAAAGTAAAAGGTATTGTACTTAAAGAAGTAGAAGACAATGTAGCGGACGACGCTATCATCACTTCAAACACTTCTACTATCTCTATCAATCAGCTAGCTAAAAGCTTAGACAAGCCAGAGCGCTTCTGTGGTATGCACTTCTTCAACCCAGTGCACCGCATGCCGCTTGTTGAAATTATTCGTGGCGAAAAAACGTCAGAAGAAACCATCAATGCAGTAGTAGCCGCTACCCTTAAAATGGGCAAAACCCCTATTGTGGTTAATGACTGCCCAGGGTTCTTGGTAAACCGCGTATTGTTCCCATACTTTGCGGGCTTCAGTAAGCTACTTATCGACGGCGCTGACTTTGTTGCTGTTGATAAAGTAATGGAAAAAATCTTCGGCTGGCCAATGGGCCCGGCTTACCTAATGGACGTTGTAGGTATCGACACAGGCGATCATGCAGCAGACGTAATGGCAGCAGGTATTCCAGAGCGTATGGCTCGCCTAGACAACGACCCAGTAACCCTGTTCTACAAAGAAGAGCGTTTAGGTCAGAAAAACGGTAAAGGTTTCTACAACTACGGTGTTGATAAGCGCGGTAAGCCTAAGAAAACACCTGCTGAAGAAGCATATGCACTAATGGCGCCCCACGTAGCTGAGAAGACAGACTTTGAAGCTGACGACATTATTGCACGCCTTATGATCCCTATGGCAAACGAAGCAATTCGCTGCCTAGAAGAAGGCATTGTAGATAGCGCAGCTGAAGCAGACATGGCGCTACTTTACGGCTTAGGTTTCCCTCCATTCCGCGGTGGTATTTTCCGTTGGATTGAAACCATTGGCTTGGCGAACTTTGTTGCTATGGCAGACAAGTACGCTGAACTTGGTCCAATTTATCAGATTTCAGATGGCGTTCGTGAAATGGCCGCTTCTGGTAAATCCTATTTCGCATAAGACCCGGAGGAAAAACTAATGAAAGAAGTGGTCGTAATCGATTGCGTACGTACCCCAATGGGTCGTTCAAAAAACGGTGTTTTCAGAAATGTGCGTGCAGAAGACCTATCTGCAGCACTAATGACCGCGCTACTAGAGCGTAACCCTGGCGTAAATCCAGCGGAAATTGAAGACATCATTTGGGGCTGTGTTCAGCAAACTAAAGAACAAGGCTTCAACGTTGCACGTAACGCGCAACTACTCACAAAAATTCCACGCACAACGGGCGCGGTAACGGTTAACCGTTTATGTGGTTCATCAATGCAAGCCCTTCACGATGCAACAAGCGGCATCATGAGCGGTCGTGGTGACATTTACATGATTGGTGGTGTTGAGCACATGGGTCACGTACCGATGAACTACAACATCGACTTCCACCCAGGTCTTGCCAAGTACACAGCGAAAGCGTCGGGTATGATGGGTATGACAGCCGAGCTACTTGGCCGTCAAAATGGTATTACTCGTGAGCAACAAGACGCTTTTGGCGCACGTTCGCATCAGCTAGCGCACAAAGCACACCTTGAAGGCCGCTGGGCTAACGAGATTGTGCCTGTTGAAGGTCACGATGCAAATGGCGTATTAAAGCTAATTGACTACGATGAAGTAGTTCGCCCAGAGAGCACTGCTGAGAGCATGGCGGCACTTCGCCCAGTGTTCGACCCAGTAAACGGTACTGTTACTGCGGGTACATCTTCTGCGCTGTCTGACGGTGCATCAGGCATGCTGCTTATGTCAGCAGACCGTGCGAAAGAGCTTGGCCTAACGCCACGTGCGAAAATTCGCTCGATGGCTGTGGCGGGTTGTGATGCGGCAATTATGGGTTATGGCCCAGTGCCAGCAACACAAAAAGCCCTTAAGCGCGCTGGTCTTACTATGGACGATATTGAACTTGCTGAGTTTAACGAAGCGTTCGCTGCACAGGCACTATCGTGCATTAAGCAACTAGGTTGGATGGACCACCTAGATACTAAGATTAACCTTAACGGTGGTGCGATTGCACTTGGTCACCCACTAGGTTGTTCTGGTTCACGTATCTCAGGTACGCTTATCAACCTAATGGAATCACAAGACGTAAGCCTAGGCTTAGCGACTATGTGTATTGGTTTAGGCCAAGGTATTGCTACCGTATTTGAGCGTGTATAAGCGTTTAAATAAGCGCTTTTAAAGCTAAATTTTGAAAAGGGCCTTCGGGCCCTTTTTTGTTTCCGTGAACAAGAAACTAAAACGCTAAATTAGAAAGTGGGCTGACGACACCATTCGCTCCTTGTTGAAGTATATGGGTATAAATTTGAGTGGTTCTAACATCGGCATGACCTAGTTGGTCTTGCACCGTTCTGATGTCTGCGCCAGATTGCAGTAAATGAGTAGCAAATGAATGACGAAGCGTGTGAGGCGTAACATGCTTGATTATTCCCGCATCACCTGAAGCACGACTTACCGCACGCTGTATCTGTTTTTCATCTATATGATGACGCCGTAATAGCTTGCTTTCTGGATCGATACTTAACTTTGATGCAGGGAACAAATACTGCCATTCCAGCGTTTTATTGCGCTGTTGATACTTTTTCCTCAACCCATGTGGAATCCAAGCACCAGCAAAGTCTGGCACCATCAAATCTCGTTGCAAAAGTTTTTCACTTTCACTGATATGATTTTTTAAAAGTGGGATAAGTGATTCTGACAGCGTTACCACTCGATGCTTGCCCCCTTTCCCAAACCAAATTCTCACACACTTGTAGTCGAAGTCTATATCTCCCGTTCTAAGACGCACGCACTCCATTAATCGAAGGCCACTGCCATAAAGAAGTGCTACTGCTAAGTAATGATGGGTAGGCACCCTACCAAGCAATGCTTTTACTTCTAACTGGGTTAGCACAACTGGCAGCTTTCTTTCCCTTCCGCTTCCTACAAAATTCATGTCAGAAGGGAGTGGCTGTTCTAAATACTTGTTGTACAGGAAGACCAATGCATTAAGTGCTGTGGCTTGTGTAGACCGCGCATTTTTTCGCTTGGTAGATAGATGAGTAAGGTATGCTTCAACATGCAACACGTCGAGATCTTTCGGGTGCTGAAATTTGTGAAAACGAATGTAATCTGAAATCCAGTTTATGTAGGTTTGTATAGTACGCTTTGCATAGCGCTTGAGCATCATGTGCTCGTACAGGGATTTAATAAACTGAGACTTCATATTCGACTCCAAAATAAAAGAAGTCTATTTGATAAATCGCAACGAGATAACTGACTTTAGTGCCTGTTTTGTTGCAAAGGCACTCACGAAATATCCCAAATTCACCTGCAACCCGATTTGGTGTTTTTAGCTTTTGAGTAAAATACACCAAAAACGTATTTTACTAATCCTATCGATAGGTTATGGTTTAATCATATTTATAACCAAACGGACAAAAACCCCGTTCTGGTTCGTTAAATCGCCCCGTTTAGGGAACGATTAAATTGTTATATGACAAGATTCGCTTTCAAATATGGATAGGTTTAAATACGAAGTAAAAACTGTAGGTGGGGTATTCAAGCTGCGCTCCACAAAGCTCAAAGAATTAGAAGAACTCTGCGGTAATATGGGTAATAAAGGCTGGGAACTTGTTTCTGTAAACTATGACTGGCTAACGGTTAGCTATACTCTTTTTTTTCAGAAAAAAAGTCCTCAATTAAAGTGCCGCGGTTATTGGTCTTAGGTTATTTTAGCATTGTCATATAACAAGCCAATCAACACACTCACTACGTTCGCTGGGACGCATACACGCGGGGCGGCTTCGCCATTATGCCCCACATGTCTGCGCCCGTTATTGGAAAGTTATAAGGCGTCAGCCTAAACTGCATTTGGCTTTATGAAAATCCCAGTGGAACTACCCTCTCCTGTTTTCATTAGCATCGCTCTGGCTTGTGGTAGGTTTAAACCCGCCGCTTTCAATTCAAAGGTTGCGCATTAGGCGCTTTATCGCCAAGTTATTGTTCAACGTCAATAAGCGCCAATGCGTTCGACAGTTCAAATGGCGGCTAGCTTAAGCTAAATTAAAAACACTAGTGCACAGTCGTTTTGCTTGTCTGGGTTAACAATCAATCGTATGCTGGCTTTAACAGTTTTTAAACAGACCAAAGGAACTGGCTTTGCTTATAACAAGGCGCTTAAGACCACTCCCTTCGGTCGCTCGGACGCATTTACGCGGGGCGGCTTCGCCATTATGCCCCACGCAACTGCGCCGCTTAGCTTAATGTTATGTGACTGGTTGTTGACCATATGGAAACTGAATTTTTGGAAATTGAATCTTATACTATCGCAAGTGACGTAGGCGACAGAGATGGTATAGGAGTAGAGTTTTATTGCCATGGAAAAATGATCATGGAAATCTTTAGAGATGATACCAAAAGAACAAGAGAAGTAACTTTATACAAAAAAGAGTTACCGATTGATCTTGTTGAGAAAGCTATCCAAATATTCAAGCAAGAAATACCCGAAGAGTTCGAAGATTAAATTAGCAAAGTCACATAACAAAAAAAATTAAGTCACTCGCTGGCGCTCGTTGGGACGCTAACACGCAGGGCCGCTTCGCTATTATGCCCTACGCGTTATCGCCCCTTATTTAAAAGTTAGGCGTCATTTACTTACAGCATTAAAGTGTAGGTTCAGACGTGACATTCCAGCATCAAGGTTTTTTCGCTAGGTTGTCTTCACAGCTAGCTTTCCCAGTTGTTTAAACAACTTTAGCAACGCGTTTTTCATAAACATCGCAACACCAACATTCTGCATCACCAGTCTTCTAAACCCGCTCTTTTATCCAGCAATATCCTTAACATCTGGCTTTTCGCACAGGGTTGTTTTATCTTAAATTCAATAATTTAAACACGCGGTCTTTTTGGCTAGTGGTGGCAGCAAAGCTGCGTACGTTCCTTTGTACGCCTAACAAAACGCTGTTGGCAC